>JAATFS010000169.1 GCA_015655035.1 Lysobacterales bacterium
CTGGGACTGCGACGCCCCGATGCCGGCACCATCCAGGTGCTGGGCGTGGATGCCGAATCCGGGCGCGCGGAGGACCGCCGCCACATCACCCGCAACACCGGCGTGCTGTTCCAGGACGGTGCGCTGTTCTCGTCGCTGACGGTGGGCGAGAACGTGCAGGTTCCGCTGAAGGAACATCACAGCGAGTTCCCGGAACGCTGGTACTACGAACTGGCGCTACTGAAGGTCAAGCTCGCCGGCTTGCCGGCCGAGGCGCTGGACAAGCTGCCGTCGCAGTTGTCCGGCGGCATGCGCAAGCGTGCCGGCCTGGCGGGCGCACTTGCGCTGGACCCGCCACTACTGTTCCTGGACGAGCCGACCGCCGGCCTGGACCCGATTGGCGCGGCGGCCTTCGACAACCTGATCCGGACCTTGCAGCAGGCTCTTGGCTTGACCGTGTTCCTGATCACCCACGACCTGGATACGCTCTACGCCATCTGCGACCGCGTCGCCGTGCTCGCCGATCGCAAGGTCATCGCCAATGCGCCGCTGGCCGAAATCGAACAGATCGACCACCCGTGGATCCAGGAATATTTCCACGGCCCGCGTGCGCGTGCCGCCCGCGCCGCCAAGTCCGCTTCCACCGAGATCGCCTGACCTATGGAAACCAAAGCCAATTACGTCCTGATCGGCGCCTTCACCATCGTGGCCGGGCTCGCCTTGCTGCTGTTCGGCCTGTGGGCGGCGAAATACTCGTCCGACCGCACCTGGCAGAACTACCGCGTGGTGTTCCGCGAAGCGGTCACCGGCCTGTCGGTGGGCAGCCCGGTGCAGTACAACGGCATCGCTGTCGGCTCGATCACCGAGCTGACCCTGGCCCCGAACGACCCACGCCAGGTGGTGGCCAGCATCCGCCTCAATTCGACCACGCCGATCAAGAGCGACACCCGCGCCAAGCTGGCGATCACCAGCCTGACCGGCCCGTCGATCATCCAGCTGTCCGGCGGCACTCCGGAAGCGCCGGAGCTGACCAAGATCGACACCAGCGACGCGCCGATCATCCAGACCACGCCCTCGGCGCTGCAGAACATCACCGACACCGCCAACCGCATCGTCGAGCGCATGGACCAGATGCTCAGCGACCGCAACGTGGCCAGCATCACCGCCACGTTGAAGAACCTGGAAAACATCAGCGGCTCGATCGCCGACCGCGACCAGGGCATGCAGTCGCTGATCGTCAGCGCTCGCGACGCCGCCCGCAATCTGAACACCACGCTCGACACCACCAACGGCACGATCAAGCGACTGGATCAGAACCTGGTGCAGCAGTTGCCATCGATCCTGGACAAGCTGGATACCACGCTGGTCAAGCTGGACTCGGCGGCCGGCAACGCCGACAGCATCCTCGGCGAGAACCGCGCGGCCATCAACAGCTTCGCCAACGACGGACTGGCGCAACTCGGCCCGACCCTCACCGAGCTGCGCGGCCTGATCCGTGACCTGCGGCGCGTCAGCGACCGCCTGGAAAACAACCCCGCGCGCTACCTGCTCGGCCGCGACGCACCGAAGGAGTTCGAACCCAAATGAAGCCGATGCGCATGATCCGTCCCTGGCTGTGCCTGTCCCTGCTCGCGCTTGCCGGCTGCTCGGTGCTGGCCAGCGGCGGCAAGGATCCGGTCACCATCTATTCGCCCACGATCCGGGTCAGCCCCGATCCATCCTGGCCGCAGGTGGATTGGCAGCTATCCGTCGTCAAGCCCAGTGCCGGGCGCCTGATCGACAGTCCGCGCATCAACGTACGCCCGACGCCCGGCGAGCTGGAGGTCTATCGCGGCGCCAGCTGGGCCCAGCCGGCTACCGACATGCTGGAAGACAGCGTGGTCCGCGGATTCGAGGACTCGGGCAAGATTGCCGGCGTGGCCCGGGTCAGCACCGGGATTCGATCGGACTACAAGCTGACGATGGACTTGCGCCGGTTCGAATCCGACTATGCCGGCCAACCGCTGCCGTCGGCCACGATCGAGATCAACGCCAAGCTTCTGCACAGCGTGGACCAGCGCGTGGTCGCCTCGCACACCTTCCTGATCGCGCGACCGGCCAGCGATACCGGGACCGCCGCCGTGGCCGATGCCTTCCAGCAGGCCATGACCCAGCTCACCCGCGACCTGGTCGGCTGGACCCTGCGCACCGGCCAGCAGGACGCTATCTCCATGAACGCGCCGCCGGTGCCACCGGCCACTTTCCGCTGACGCGCGCTCCGCCCGGCCTTTGATGCAGGTGCTGCACGCCGCCCGCGATGCAGCGCGGTTCAGACCAGGATACGGCGGAACGTCAGGTTGATGCGCTCGGCGACCGGACGCGCCGTACGCGGCAGCGCGTGCCGATAGTTGCGCTGGGTATCGCCGCCCATCAGCAGCAGATCGCCGTGGCCCAACACCCACGTGCGCCGCAATGCCGGATCCTGGCGATGACGCAGCGCGAATCGGCGCTCGCCCCCCAGGCTGAGCGAGGCGATCAAGGGCTGCGGCCCCAGCTCCTTCTCGTCATCGCTATGCCAGCCCATGGCGTCGTGCCCATCGCGATAGCAGTTGGCCAGCACACTGTTGAACGTCGTCGCCGTGGCCTGCCGCAGCTGGTCCCGCACGGGTAGCAGGACGCCGGGCCACGGATGCGGATCGAACAGCGTGCCGGAATAGCGGTAGCGCGCCTGCGGATCACCGATCCAGCAGCTCAATCGGGGCGAATCCACCTCCCGCCCGAACATCCGGATACGGTGCACCTCCCAGTTCAGCTGCGTTTTCAACGCCGCGAGCAGCGCATCGGCCTGCGCCGGCGGCAACCATCCGGGCATCCAGGTGACCTGCGCACCGGGCAGATCCAGTCGTTCGCTCATGATCGTTACGCTAGCATGCGGCAGCTTCCCCTGAACCATCCGCGCTGCCGCATCGTGTTTATTTGCCGCCGTCACGTCAAATCCCGGAAAATGCCCGCAGCCATCGAGCCAACGGGAGTGAAACAATGTCGGGAACGGGAGTCGGCGCAGTCGCGTCAGAAGCTGTAGCGCGTGACGTGATGGAATACGACGTCGTGACCGTCGGCGGTGGCCCGTCCGGCCTGGCGTTCGCCATTCGCCTGAAGCAACTCGCCCCCGAGCTGTCGGTATGCGTGATCGAGAAGGCCAGCACCATCGGCGCACAGATTCTGTCTGGCGCGGTGATCGAGCCTGCGCCACTGGATGCGTTGCTGCCCGGCTGGCGCGACAACCCGCCTCCGGTGTGCGTGGCAGCCGCTGAAGATGAGTTCTGGTTTCTCGGCAAGGAGCGCGCATACAAG
>JAATFS010000325.1 GCA_015655035.1 Lysobacterales bacterium
GATTTACCCGAGCCCGATGGACCGAGCACCACCACCACCTGTCCTTTCTTCACCTCGGCATTGACCTGTTTGAGCGCGTGATAGTCGCCGTACCACTTGTTGACGTTCGAGAACAGGATCATGGCTGCACCGGTTCGGGCTTGGAGGGGACGCTGGACTGGCCTGCGTGCTTGAGCTGGATCCGCCTTTCCACGCGCTTGGCCAGCAAGCCCAGCGAATGGCAGACCACGAAGTAGCCAATGGCCAGGATGAAGAAGATCTGGAATGGACGCGTCAGCACCTGGCCATTGACCTGGTTGGCGGCGAAGGTGAACTCCTGCAGGTTGATGACGTAGCCCAACGAGGTTTCCTTGATGATCGAGACGAACTGGTTGAGCAGGCTGGGCAAGGTGTTGTAGAGCGCCTGCGGCAGTACCAGCCAGCGCTGGCATTGCAGGTAGTTCATGCCCAGCGCGCGTCCGGCCTCCTGCTGTCCGCTCGGCAATGCCTCGATACCGCCGCGGATGATTTCCGACAGGTAGGCGCTTTCGTAGATCACCAAGGTGCACAGCATCGTGGCGAAGCCGCTGATGTTGTGCCCGATCAGTAGCGGCACCAGGAAGTACACCCAGAAGATCAGCATCACCAGCGGCACGCCACGGATCACCGCCACCCAGACCGCGACCGCCCGCCGCCAGCGCCGCGAGCCATGCGCATGCAACAACGCCAACGGCACGCTGCAGGCGAACGCCAGCACCAGGCTCAGCACCGACAACAGCAGCGTCATGCTCATGCCGCCCAGCGGCCCGCGCGGATAGGCGCCCACCAGCAGCAGGCTCCAGTAATCCTTCAGGATCCACAGCAGGTCGCTCATGCGGGCGCCCCGGTGGCAGGGTAGCGACGCGCAAGCCAGCGCCCGGCGAGCATCAGCAACAGGCAGCAGCCCAGGTACAGCAAGGTCGCCACCAGGTAGCAGGCGAAGGTACGGAAACTCTGGTTTTCCACCTCGCGCGTGGCATAGGTCAGTTCGGCCAGGCCGATGGTCATCGCCAGGCTGGTGTTCTTGAACAACAGGATGCTGTTGTTGAGCAACGACGGCAGCGCATGCCGCAGCGCCTGCGGCAGGATCACGAAGCGCAGCGCGCCCAGCCGGCCCAGGCCCAGGGTGCGCGCGGCCTCGATCTGGCCCACAGGCAATCCGCGCAGCCCGGTGCGAATGTCTTCGGAAAAATAAGCGGCCTGGCACAGCCCCAACGCGAGTACGGCCAGCACGAACTCACTGTTGTACTGGGCCAACCATAGCTGCAGCGCGGTACTGAACAACGCCGGCACGCCGAAATACCACATCATCAGCTGCACCATCGTCGGCACATTTCGGTGGTAGGCGACGTAGGCCGCCACGCCGCGATCGGCCCAGCGATATTCGCTCAGGCGCACCACCACCAGCAGCAACGCGATCGCCATCGCCAACGTCCACGCGCATACCGCCAGCGCCAGCGTCATGCGCAAGCCGTCGAGGAACATCCTCCCGTACTCGCCCTGCAATACCGTGCCGACATCCAGGAGCATGGTCAGCGGCTCCAGCAACAGTGCGCGGGAGTGTCCGTCACTTCAGCGCGCCACGTCGCCGGGACGCAGCGTGGTCAAGCCGCCGGGCACCTGCAGGGTCGGCATCAGCTCGATCAGGCCGACGTTGACGGCGATCGGCGCCTGGATCGCGAACGCGATGGCATCGGCGATATCCCCGGCCTGGGGCAGTTCGAAGCCTTCGACGAAGCGTGCCTGGGTGTCGGTGCTGTCGCCATGCACGTGGGCGAAGATATCGGTGGCCACGCGCCCCGGACAGATTTCGGTGACCCGCACCCGTCGCCCCAGCGCATCAATGCGCAGCTGGCGCAAAAGCATGTGCACCGCTGCCTTGGTGGCGTGATAGGTGCTGTTGCCACCGAAATGGTACGCGCCGGCGATGGAGCTGATGTTGACGATATGGCCACGGTCGCGCTGCACCATGCCGGGAAGCGTCAGCCGGCACAGCTGCAGCACCGCGCGCAGATTGACGTCGATCAGCAGATCGATACCGTCCGCATCGGCGGCCAGCAACGAACCTGGGCGGTCGACGCCGGCATTGTTGACGACGATGTCGAACGCCACTTCCTGGGTCAGCGCGGTCACCGCCGGCAGATCGGTAACGTCGATCGCGTGCGGGATACAGCCGGTGCGTTCGGCCAGCTGCTGCAACTGCGGCGCGCTGCGGGCCAGTGCATGCACCTGCAGGCCGGCGGCGCACAGGCGCTCCACGGTAGCGGCGCCGATCCCGGACGAGGCGCCGGTGACCAAGGCAGTTTGATAATCGGACAGTGGCATCAACGGATTCCGCATGGTGGGTCGTGCTGTATTGCACAACCATGACTCGAATGTACTGGCTTGTACCGCGGCGACCAAGACGACTTGTTTGTGGAGCCATAAGGGCGACTTATGTCCACTCCCGCGATTCGCCGCGCATTCGCCTCACGCACAGGTATGCGCGCGCCGCACGGCCTACGTCGGTTGCGCTTGCCTGTGCACCCGCTGCGACAACGGCACCACGCTGCCGCCGTGCGCCTGGATCTCGGCACGGATGCCCTTGGCCAGCGCCAAGGCCCCCTGGGTATCGCTATGCAACAGGATCGAATCGACCCGCATCGCGATGGTTTGCCCGTCATAACAGCGCACGCTGCCTGTCTCTAGCAGTTGGCGCACACGCGCCAGCACCGTATCCGCGTGGTGGATCACCGCATCGGGCAACTTGCGCGGGATCAACAGCCCCTGTGCATCGCAGGCGCGGTCGGCCAGGAAGGTACGGGTGACCGCCAGGCCCAGCGTTGCCGCCGCCTGCTCGATCGCCTGGCTGGGCGAGGTGCTCACGATCAGGCGATCGTCGAACGCGGCGACTGCCGCCAGCAGCGTGTGCGCCAGCGTGGCGTCGGCCGCGACCAGGTTGCCAAGCGCACCGTGGAAGCTCATGTGGGTCACACGCTGGCCTTCGGCCTTGGCGATGCCGGCCAGCGCGCCCAGTTGGTAGACCACCATGCTGGCCAGGTCGCGGGGATCGATCTGCATCGGCCGCCGGCCGAATCCCTGCAGGTCCGGGTAGCCCACATGCGCGCCGATATCCACTCCGCGCCGTGCCGCTTCGCGCACGGTGTGGCGCATGATCACCGGGTCGCCGGCATGAAAGCCGCAGGCGATGTTGGCCGAACTCAGCAGGTCCAGCAGCGCCTCGTCCTCGCCCATGCGCCAGTCGCCGAAGCCTTCGCCCAGGTCCGCATTCAGATCGATCCGCATCGCGGCATTCTCCAATTCAAGTGTGGTGTTCCAGCCATAGCCGCAGTAGCACCGCGCCCCGCTCGACACGACTTCCCGGCGCAACGCAGGGCTCGGCCGACAGCGCGGCACGCGGGCAGCGCAGCGGCAGCAAGATGCCATCGGCGTCCAGCAATCCCACCCATTGCCCGGCAGCGACCGGCTGGCCGGGTTGTGCCAGGTCGAGCTCTGCCAGTGGATGACGCGCCAGGTAGACGCCGGTGGCTGGCGCGCGCAACGCGATGCAATACGCGCCTGCACGTTGCGCTGGCGCCGATGTGTCGCGACGCAGCCGCAGCGAGCCGCCGGCCAGTTGCAGTTCGAGTTCGTCCAGCTCGCTGCTGCCCACATAGGCACAGAGCTGACGGATCGCGTACAGGTCCAGCTTCATGCGGCCACCCCATCGCCGGCCATACGCGCCAGCCGGCTCTCCAGCTCGGCCAGCCAGCGGGCGTTGCCGCGCAGCGCATCGGCGGCCTGGTCGTAATCCACCCGTTGGAACACCAGCCGACTGCCCAGGGGCGCTTGCGCCAGTCGCCACAGATCGGCCTCGATCACGGTGCCGAACTTGGGATAGCCGCCGCTGGGTTGCGCATCGAGCATCTGGATGATCGGCTGCCCGTCGGGGGGCACCTGGATCACGCCAGGCACGATGCCATGCGAGCGCATTTCCAGCGGCATCTCCGGCAGCAGCGCCTCGCCGGCCAGGCGATAGCCATAACGATCGCTTTGCGGCGTGATCCGCCACGATTGCCGCCAGAAACCGTCCCGCGCATGCGCTGCGTAGCTGGCATATTCCGAGGCCGGCAGCACCCGCACATGCGTGGCGCCCGGCGCGCCCAGCGGCAACGCCAGCTGCGGCGGCGTCACGCCGAAGTCGGTCGGCCAGTCCTGCTTGCCGCCGACGGCCGCCAACCGGTCGCCGCGACGCAAGGTACGCCCTTCGAATCCACCGAACGTGCCGCGCAACTGGGTGCTGCGCGAGCCCAGCACTTGCGGCACGTCGATACCGCCTTCCACGCAGAGATAAAGCCGCTGGCCGTGGTGCGCCGGCCCCAGCACCAGGCGCTCGCCGCGACGCGCACGCGTCGTCCACCACGGCGGCAGCGGACGGCCCTCCAGGCAGGCCCGGCAATCGGCCCCGGTCAAGGCGAAGCGCAGGTCGGCGTGGAACTGCAGGACCTGCGGGAACATCGGCATCTCGATCGCAGCGGCACCGGCCTCGTTGCCGAGCATCAGGTTGCCTGCCGCCAGCGCCAGCGCATCCATCGCCCCGGCGGTACCCACGCCATCGTGCCGAAACCCGTACCTGCCGGCATCCTGCACGCTGGCCAGCATTCCATTGGAAATCAGTTCGATCATGATGCGATCCGCTCCACCCGGAACCGGATCCGGTCGCCCGGCTGCAACAGCGCGGGCGGCTGGCGCCGGTGATCGAAAAAGGATAGTTCGGTACGGCCGATGGTGTTCCAGCCACTGGGACCGATCGACGCCGATACGCCGGTCTGCGGACCCCCGATGGACACCGAGCCCGCCGGCAAGCCGAGGATCGGCGAGGGTCGGCGCGGCGTGGCCAGGCGCGCATCCATGCCGCCCAGATAGCAATAGCCCGGATGGCTGCCGAGCGCATACACCGGATAGACCGGCTCACTGTGC
>JAATFS010000419.1 GCA_015655035.1 Lysobacterales bacterium
ACTTGCTGCTCGCTCCAGGGCAGGCGCTGGCCTTCCTGGATGGATTGACCGCCGCGGCTGAAGTTGGAGATGGTCAGTATTGGCGCAGCCGGGGAGAACAAGCGCTGCGGCGCAAGGATATGGCTCGCTCCCTTGGCCGTGCCCAGCCAGATCGAGCCGTCGTTGTCTTCGAAGAAAGCGTTTTCGGATATGTCGTCCCAAAGCAGGCCCTGGGACTGGCTCAGTCGCGACCATCGCTGGCCATCGTGGACGTCCACACCACGATTGTGGCCTACCCATACCCGGCCGGCGCGGTCCTGATTGATCTGGTAGACCAGCAGTTCGGCAAACCCGTGCTCCTGTGCAGACTTCAGCTCAAGTACGCCGTCCTGGACATATCCATGCCACAGCCCCGGCCGTTGCAACGCCAGCCACACCTCGTCCTTGCCGACGATGCGTAACTTGCTGACCCAGCGCGATGCAGGCTCTCCGTTGATCCGCATCGGCACGTTGGACCAGAGTTCGGCCTGCATCCGGAACACGCCCTTGGCACTGGCCGCCCACAAGCCGCCATCTGCAGTCTGCTGTATATCGGAGTAGGCAATCGGCGGGAGTTGCGTCTCAGGTTTCAACACGCCGAGCGGATCCCGCGCATCCAGCCGGTATACCCCCGCCATGGTGAGCACCCATACGCGCTGCTGCCGATCCACGAACAGCTGCTTTACGGTATGCGGGACCTTGGCAACCTCGACACTGCGACCGCCATCGTCGCTGTGACGCATCAACCGTCCCGACGACGTCACGCTCCACAGGCTGCCATCCGCCGTATGGCTGAGTCCGACCACCTGCACGCCGGCGGTATCCAGCCAGGGCCCGAAGCGCTGCTCCCCTGCAGGTTGCCGGCTGAGACCATGCTCGTTGCCCAGCAGCAGCCCGCCCCGGGCGTCACGTGTGATCGACCAGGTCGGCGCGGCCTTGATGCCTTGGGAAATGTCCCAGTTTTCGATCCAGTCGTAGCCCGTCCAGCGCACCAGTCCCTCACCGTCCACGGTCATCCATAGATCTCCGCCGCGGTCGATCAGCATGCCGCCGCTGATCCCCTCGGGTAGTCCGTCGGCATGATCGAACAACTGCCAGCGCCCTTGCTGCCAGCGCGCCAATCCATTGCGCGTGCGTACCAGCACCCGTCCCAGGTGATCCCTGAGGATCGGGGCCTGGCGGCCGATGGCGTTGATCGCCACTCCGGGAAAGCGCTGCGGAACGAATCGATCGGCGCCGACCTGGCGCTGCACCAGATTGCCCCGGCCTCGTGCCCATTGCGTGCCTTCCGCATCACGGACGAAGCTGTGCCACAGATCTTCAGGTACGCCTTGTTCGGGCCCGAACATGCGCACGTTGCCCTGTGCGTCCACCCGGCATAGGGCGAGATCACAGCCGAGCCAGAGAATGTCGCCATCGGCCTGTGCACTGATGACGTGGTTCAGCGCCGGGAGCCGCAAAAGCGTGTCGGCAGCGAACAGCGGCCGCAATGTCCAGCGTTCGCCCGGCTGCGGAACCAACAACAGGGCATTGCCCTCGTTGATCACCACCGTGCCCCAACGCGGACTGGCCAGCTTCGGCATGCTGGGCTCGAGCGCCGGCATTTCGCTCGCTTGCAGACGGCGGAAGCCTTGCTCGCCACCGACGAACAGCGAATCCGCAGAAGCGACCCATAGCCGGCCTTGCGCATCCTCGCTCATCGAGGAGACGACGTGCCCGCGAGCGTCGTCCAGGCCTACCTGCTGGAAGCTCTGCCCGTTGAATCGGTACAAGCCGCTTTCGGTGCACACCCACAATGCGGTATGCCGGGTCTGCACCAGGCAGTTGCCGGCCAATCCCAGCAGCCCTTGATCGGTCGCGTAACGGCGCAGGGTGACGGTCTGGGCCAACGACAGCTCCGCGCAAAGCAGCAGGAGCAGGGCCAGCGTCAGCCTGCATAGATGCACGGCGACACAAACCTGGTGTGGTGGGCAATGCGAAAGTGTCACGACTGTCGCCAACTCCATCGGGAAGCGGGCGCACACATGGGCCCTGTGTCGATATCGGCCCTAATCGCTGGAACTATAGGTCCGAATCAACGTTTATGGCATCAGCCGCCGGGCGGCATCGAATGCGGCGTCGAACAGGCGCTGCACTGGTGGAGCGAACTCGCCGGACAGCATCGCCAGCAGCATCAGGCCCACCAATAGGGCCAACGGCAGGCCAAGCTGGATCGGATTCAGTGCGGGCGCGGCCTTGGCCAAGGCGCCGAAGGCGAGGTTCACAGCCAGCATCGCGACCACCACCGGCAATGCCAGGCTGATGCCGCCGCGCATGACCTGAGTGAAAAAGTGCGGCGCGACCTCGGCGAAGGCATGCGGATCCGGTATCGCGGTACCGATCGGCAAGGCTTTGTAGCTTTCCATCAGCAGCGACACCAGCGCCAGATGGCCATTGGCGGTAAAGAACAGCAAGCCGAAACTCAGGTAGAACCAGAGCGAGACCACCCCCGAGTTGACTCCGCGCAACGGATCGGACATCTGCGCGAACGCCAGGCCGGTACTCTGGGAAATCAATTCGCCGGCATAGGCGCCG
>JAATFS010000373.1 GCA_015655035.1 Lysobacterales bacterium
GCCGGCCGCCCGCAGGCGCTGGCCGCCGATCTGGCGGCGTTGCTGGAAGCGCGCGATCCGCTGCGCCAGGGCGGCGATGCGTTGGCCGCGCGCTGGCGTGCGCTGGCCGCATTCCGCCAGGGCCGCGCCCCGGCCGATGCCAATCGCGGCGCACTGGCGGCGATCGACGCCGCCGCCAAGCAATGGCGACGGCGCGTGCGCTGCGATGCCAGCCCGCCATCGAGCGTGGAAGCGCACGAACTCGGCGATTTGCTCGCACACGCCTTCCCCGACCGCATCGCCGCCCGGCATCCGACCGATCCATTGCGCTATCTGCTGGCCAACGGCCGCAGCGCGCGCCTGCTCGACCACAGCGACCTGCGCGGCGAGCCCTGGCTGGTCGCCAGCGAGCTGCGGCATGAAGCCAAGGACGCGCTGCTGCTGCGCGCCGCGCCGGTGGACGACGCCGGCCTGCGCCGCGATTTCCCCGAACGCTTCGTCCAGCGCGACGTGGTGCGCTGGGATACCGACAAGCGCGCGCTGATCGCGCGGCGCGAATCCAGTTTCGACCGTATCGTGCTCGACAGCCGCCCGGCCGGCCGGGTCGATCCGGCGCAGGCCGCCACCGCGCTGACCGAGGCGGTACGTGAACTCGGCCTGGCCTCGCTGCCATGGACCGATGGCCTGCAGCAATGGCGCGCACGCGCGCAATCGCTGTGCGCGTGGCTGCCGCAACTGGAGCTGCCGGACCTATCGGATGCCGCGCTGCTGGCCACGCTGGACGACTGGCTGCGCCCGGCCTTCGCCGGCAAGACCCGGCTCGATGCGCTGGAAGAGAACGCGCTCGGTGAAGCACTCAAGCGCCCGCTATCGTGGGCCCAACGGCAACTGATCGACCGCCACGCACCGACCCGGATCGCAGTGCCCTCCGGCATGGAACGACCCATCGTCTACGCGCTCGACCAGGACGGCCAGCCGCTGCCGCCGATACTGGCGGTCAAGTTGCAGGAACTGTTCGGACTGGCCGACACCCCGCGCATCGCAGATGGCCGTGTGCCCCTGACCTTGCACCTGCTGTCCCCGGGCGGCCGACCTCTGCAGGTGACGCAAGACCTGAAGAGCTTCTGGGCCAGTACCTACCCTGAAGTAAAAAAGGAAATGAAGGGCCGCTATCCCCGCCACCCGTGGCCGGACGATCCCTGGACCGCCGCTGCCACCCATCGCGCCAAGCCGCGCGGGACCTGATGGCGCCAGCGCCGCGCCGCTGAACCTCGACCTTCCACGAATCCGCCGCCGCGCCACGCAGAACATGCGCAGGCGCAATCGGACGCGCTATCTTCCCCTAACGCGTTCTATACGCCGCACCCAACACACTGGCCGCTGGATCCACAGACAAGGAAACGCCCCTGATGAGCAAGCTGACCGTGATCACCGACCGGGCGCTGGAACGCGCTTTGGAAATCGCCGGCAATGCCGGAGACAGCCTGCGCCATGCCGCACCGCATGCAAGTGACTGGCTCAAGACCGGCGCCGCGCTGAGCGCGGTCAAGACCGGTGGAAAGGTGGCGGGCAAGTTGGTCCGTCGCAACCCGGCAGTGACCATCGCCGCAGCAGTCGCCGGGCTCGGCCTGATCGGCTACGCGGTGTACCGCAAGCGCAAGCAGCAAGACGGCAGCATCGATGGCAGCGCCCGTCGCATCGAAACCGAACAGCGCAGCAATGCCAATGCCCGCCGCGCCGCGCGTCAAAGCCGTCGCGTTGCAGCTACCCCGACCGACAGCGCCGAGTAATCTCGCGCCCAGCGGCAGGCCGTGATCGCGACCCGCGACCCACACGCCACCGCATGCTCCATCCCGCTATCAGCGCCTGCGCTTGGCGAGGCGGGATGGAGCAGTTCCGATATTCATTACCGGCAACCCGCACGCCAGGCGCATGGCGCCTGCTTGCCGAGCACTTTGCCGACGCCTGCACGGAATGCCCCCGCGCGTTCCTTTCGGCCTGCACCCTGCGCTGGATAGTTGCATCTGCATCCACCGCAGCGCCCGCCCTTGCGCAAGCGCGCGTTGACCCATTCTGGGACACATCTCTCCCATGAGACGCTACTATCGTGGTCCGTGACGTCGTCGGCAGCCTGATCGAGTCCGTTGAAGCGCCCTCGCATCCGGGACTGACCGCGTCATCGCGTCCTCCCCCTTCGTCTCTCAGCCGGACCGCTGCGCGGCCTGGCGCAACCAAGCTTTGTTATTGCCCATGACCTACGATCCATCGCCGTCCCCCGATTTCAAGCAAGCCGCACTCGACTATCACCGCCTGCCGCAGCCCGGCAAGATCGAAGTCGTCGCAACCAAACCGATGCGCACCCAGCACGATCTCGCCCTGGCGTACTCGCCCGGCGTGGCCCATGCCTGCGAAGCCATCGTCTCCGACCCGGCCGCCGCCAGCGCCTACACCTCGCGCGCCAACCTGGTCGCCGTGGTCACCAACGGCACTGCGGTGTTGGGGTTGGGCAACATCGGCCCGCTCGCCGGCAAACCGGTGATGGAAGGCAAGGGCGTGCTGTTCAAGCATTTCGCTGGTGTGGATGCCTTCGATATCGAACTGGCCGAGAACGATCCGGACCGGCTGGTGGAGATCATCGCCGCGATGGAGCCGACCTTCGGCGGCATCAACCTCGAGGACATCAAGGCGCCGGAATGCTTCGTGGTCGAGCGCAAACTGCGCGAGCGCATGAATATCCCGGTGTTCCACGACGACCAGCACTGAACTGCCATCGTTGCCGGCGCCGCCGTACTCAACGCGCTGGAAGTCACCGGCCGGGACATCGCCACCGCCACCGTCGCGGTCAGCGGCGCCGGTGCCGCCGGCATCGCCTGCCTGGACATGCTGGTCGCGCTTGGACTGAACCCGGAAAACATCCTGGTCTGCGACCGCGAAGGCGTCATCCACAGCGAACGCCAGCGCCTGGACCCCAGCAAGGCCCGCTACGCGCGCGCCACCGACAAGCGCACGCTGGCCGAAGCGGTGGCCGGCGCGGATATCTTCCTGGGGCTGTCCTCGGCCGGCATCCTGCGCCCGGAAATGGTGGCGACGATGGCCGAACGCCCGATCATCCTGGCGCTGGCCAACCCCGATCCGGAAATCACCCCGGAAGCGGCACGTGCGGTACGCCCGGATGCGCTGATCGGCACCGGCCGCTCCGACTACGCCAACCAGATCAACAACGTGCTGTGTTTCCCCTATCTGTTCCGTGGCGCGCTGGATGTCGGCGCAACCACGATCAACGAGGAGATGAAGATCGCCTGCGTCAAGGCGATTGCCGGGCTCGCGCGGCAGGGTGCCATCCCGATCGAAGCGATCTACGCCGGCCAGCCGCCGAGCTTCGGTCCGGACTACCTGATCCCGCATCCGTTCGATCCGCGCCTGCGGGTGGAACTGTCGTCGGCGGTCGCACAGGCCGCGATGGATTCCGGCGTCGCCACGCGTCCGCTGGCCGATGTGCAGGCCTACCGCGCGCACCTGCAGCAACTGGGCGCTGCGCAGTAACAGCTTGACCCGCAGTGGCCGTCCAGCGGCTGCTGTCGGAACGGAAGTCCCTCCCACCAAGGTGGGGGACTTCCCATCCATCTGGCCCCGCTGATCCAGCCACGCACGGCCAGGCCTACGCTACAACGCGCGCCACTGCCCGGGCTGCAAGCCATCCAACCGATGCTCGCCCATCGCCACGCGCACCAGCCGCAGCGTCGGCAACCCCACCGCCGCGGTCATTCGTCGCACCTGCCGGTTGCGGCCTTCGCGCAGCGTGATCGCCAGCCACGCGTCCGGCACCGTCTTGCGGTAGCGCACCGGCGGATCGCGTAGCCACAACGACGGCGACTCGATGCGCTCGGCACCGGCCGGCAGCGTCGGACCATCGTTCAGCACCACCCCGTCCCGCAACTGTTGCAGCTGCGCCTGGCTGGGCGTGCCTTCCACCTGAACCCAATAGGTCTTGGCCCGCTTGTAGCGTGGATCGGTCAGCCGCGCGGCCAGCGCGCCGTCGTCGGTGAGCAACAGCAGACCCTCGCTGTCGTAGTCGAGCCGGCCGGC
>JAATFS010000039.1 GCA_015655035.1 Lysobacterales bacterium
CGAAATGCTTGCCGAATCCACCCGCAGCCAACGGCTGAAGGCCGCCACCCACGTGGCGCACGATCGCCTGGACCAGCGCATCATGGCTGCGCAGCCTTTCGCCAGTCGCGAGAATTACGCCAGGTTCCTGCAAGTGCAATACCGTTTCCATTGTGATCTGGAAGCCATCTACAGCAACCCCGTGCTTGCCAGCGTGGTGCCGGAGCTGGCACAGCGGCGACGTCTACCGCAAATAAAGGCCGACCTTGCCGACCTGGGCATCCCGGCGCCTGCCATGGGTGCGATGCCGGTGGTCGAAGGCTATGGCACGCAGGTGGTCGGGTTGGGTTGGTTGTACGTGGCCGAGGGCTCCAATCTGGGCGCGGCGATCCTGTTCAAGCTGGCGGTCAGGCTGGGCCTGGACGAGCAGTGCGGTGCGCGACACCTGGCGGGCCATCCGGACGGTCGTGCGCGCCACTGGCGCGAGTTCACTGCTGCGCTGGATCGTACAGAACTCGGCCCGTTGCAGGAGCAAGCGGTCGTGGAGGCTGCGGGTGCGGCGTTCGATCGCGTGCGCGGCTATGTGGAGCAGTACATGCCGGTCGCCGGTTGACGCGGAGGTGCAGGCAGGCACTTCCTACGTGCGGTTGAGTCGATACCTGTGGTTCTGCCTGGGTGGGCTGATGCTCGCGCTCGGTATCGTCGGGGCGGTGTTGCCGGTGATGCCGACCACGATCTTCCTGATCCTGGCGGTCGCCTGTTTCGGGCGTAGCTCGCCGCGATGGGAAGCGTGGCTGCTGGCGCATCCGCGCTATGGGCGCGCGTTGCGGCTGTGGCGCGAGCAGGGCGCGATCTCGGTACATGGCAAGCGCATGTCCACGACCGGCATCGGAGTGGGGATCCTGCTGTTCTGGCTGACAGCGCGGCCGGGGCTTGCCCTGGGCATACCGGTGAGCGTCGCGATGGCAGCCTGCGCGGGTTGGCTGCTGGCAAGGCCGCTTCCGCGCGACGAGCAGTCCGGGCCGCTGGCGGAATGGGTCCAGCGTCATCCTCGCGGTATCGCGGCCGGTTCCAGCGTGGCCGCACACCTGCTGTTGATCTGGTTTGCACTGGCTGGATGGTCATTGCCAGCCGTACCGCCGACGCCGGTCGAGGAGCAGGTGCGCGTGCAGTTGACGCTGCTGCCGCCAGCGGCACCACCGATGCCGGCGGCGCCACTGGATGCGCCGCAGCCTACACCGGACAGTGCCGCCGAGCAGATATCGCGTCGGCACGAAACCGTGCCGGAGCCGGTGGTAGAGCCTCCGGTCGCGCAACCGCTGCCGGCCGCGCCGCTGTCGCCGCCTGCCGAGACCACGTCCGAGCAGGCCCCGCTCGGGGCCGAAGCCACGTCGGATGCCGCGCAGCCCTCGCAGGCGGCTGCGCCGCCATCGCCGTCGCTGCCGCCGGCGTCGCAGCTGGCGGGTGCGATCGATCCGAAGTGGGAGGGCGAGGTGCTGGCGCGGCTGGAGAAGTTCCGGCGCTATCCGCGCCCGGCACGAGTGCGGCGGCAGCAGGGCGTGGTGTATGTGCGCGCGCAGGTGGATCGGCAGGGCCGGGTGCTGTCGGCGCAGATCCAGCGCGGCAGTGGCCATCCGGTGCTCGACCAGGAGGCGCTGGAGACCTTCCAGCGCGCGCAGCCGCTGCCGCCACCGCCGGAAACGCTGCCGGCGCCGGTAGAACTTGAAGTGCCAGTGGAGTTCTTCCTGCGCTGAATTTGCACGACGGCACAAGGAAGTCATGTCAGAGGCTTTGCGCCGTCATGGCAGTTCACGCAGTGGGCGCGGATGCGGAACAGATGCAGGCTTCGCAGCTGCTGGTCGGTCAGCAGTTCGCGGCCGCGACACCGCCACGCCCCGGGGATTATCAGCATATAAGGGATGCACACTTCGTCGGGATGGTCGTGGTTGCTAGCTTGTCTGGCCCTGGCCAGCGATGTGCCGGCCGCTCCCCACGATGGAGGCATGTCCTGATGAAGCCGCTCTTGCGCCGCGCGCTGTTGTTCCTGCTGATATCGCTGCCCTTGCTTTCCGGCCCGGTCGCGGCGGCCGAGGTGTTGCGTATCGGCTACCAGAAATACGGTGCGCTGGTCTTGCTGAAGGCGCGCGGCACGCTCGAGCCGGTATTGCGCAAGCAAGGGGTGGAGGTGCGCTGGGTGGAGTTCCCGGGCGGGCCGCAGCTGCTGGAAGGGTTGAACGTGGGCAGCGTCGACTTTGGCGTGGCGGGTGAAACCCCGCCGGTATTCGCGCAAGCCGCTGGCGCCGATCTGGTCTACGTAGCCAACGAGCCGCCGGCGCCGGCCGGCGAGGCGATCGTGGTGCGTCGCGACTCGCCGATTCGGCGCGTGGCGGACTTGAAGGGACGCAAGGTCGCGCTGAACAAGGGCTCCAACGTGCATTACCTGCTGTTGCGCGCATTGCAGGAAGCCGGCCTGCGCTACCGCGATATCCAGCCGGTCTACCTGACCCCTGCCGATGGCCGCGCCGCGTTCGAGCGCGGCAGCGTGGATGCCTGGGTGATCTGGGACCCGTACCTGGCGGCGGCGCAGCAGCAATTGCAGGCACGGGTGCTGCGCGACGGACGTGACCTGGTGGACAACAACCAGTTCTACCTGGCGAGCCGCGATTACGCGCAGAAGTATCCGCAGCGCATCGCCGCACTGGTGTCGGAGATCCGGTCAGTGGGGACCTGGGCGCAGGCCAATCCGGCCGAGGTCGCGCGCCAGAC
>JAATFS010000254.1 GCA_015655035.1 Lysobacterales bacterium
AGATGCGCTTGAATTCGGCGGTGCCTGGATCCGGATGCGGCATGAACGCGCCGCCGGCCACGGCAACGCCGTCGCGCAGCAACAATACGAACGCGCCGCGCGGTGGCGCGAATGCCTCGGCCGGGTAGCGTTGCAATTCGCTGCGGGTGTCCTCGGGGCGGATCAGGTCGCTGTAGCGGTGGTCGTATTCGTAGGCGAGTTCATCGAACAGCGGCTGCGCCAATGGGTCGTGCACCGACACATCGACGAAGCGCTCGTCGGGCGCGGACGGTTGCGGACGGGCCAGGCTCATCGCGTCACTCCGGCGCCTGGGTGTAGCGGTTGGGCGGCAGCGGCAGGTGCAGGTGCTCGCGCAGCGTCGTGCCCTGGTAGTCGCTGCGATAAAGACCGCGTTGTTGCAGGATCGGCACCACCTGTTCGACGAAGTCGGCGAACGCCGTCGGGGTGCCGCCCCCGACGATGAAGCCGTCGGCGGCATGGGCTTCGAACCACTGCTGCAAGCCGTCGGCCACCGCTTCGGGCGTACCGAGGAAACGCGGTCGCGGCGCAGCCGCTTCCAGTGCCACCTGGCGCAGCGTCAGGCCGCGCTCGCGGGCCTTGCGCTTGATCTCGTCGGTACCGCTGCGAAAGCTGTTCTGGCCCAGTTCGCCGAGTTCGGGGAACGCTTCGTCGAGCGGGTACTGCGAGAAATCGTGGTGTTCGAAGAAGCGTCCGAGATGGTCCAGCGCGCTGTCGATGGTGATCAGTTCCAGCGTCTGCTGGTAGCGTTGTTCGGCTTCTTCGTGGGTGCTGCCGAGGATCACGCCGATGCCCTGGAACAGTTTCAGTTCATCGTCGTCGCGGCCGTTGTCGCGCAACTGGCGCTTGAGGTCGGCGTAGAACGCCTGGGCCTGTTCCAGCGTGTCCTGATGGGTGAACACCGCATCGGCGTGCAATGCGGCCAGTTGCTTGCCGTCGTCGGAGGCGCCGGCCTGGAACAGGATCGGCCGCCCTTGCGGCGTGCGCCCGACGTTGAGCGGGCCTTCTACCGAGTAGTAGCGGCCCTTGTGGCCGAGGGTGTGCAGCTTGTCCGGGTCGAAGAACACGCCGCTGGCGCGATCACGCACGAAAGCGCCGTCCTCCCACGAATCCCACAGGCCCTTGGCCACGTCCAGGTATTCGCTGGCGATGCGATAGCGCTCGGCATGTTCGGGGTGCCGCTCGCGCGAGAAATTCCGTGCCGAGCCTTCCAGTGGCGAGGTCACCACGTTCCAACCCGCGCGTCCGCCGCTGAGGTGGTCCAGGCTGGCGAACTGCCGCGAGACGGTGAACGGATCGCTGTAGGAGGTGGACAGGGTAGCCACCAGCCCCACATGTGAGGTCACCGCCGACAGCGCCGACAGCAAGGTCAGCGGCTCGAACCGGTTGAGGAAGTGCGGGATCGATTTGGCATTGATGTACAGCCCATCGGCGATGAATACGAAGTCGAACTTGCCGGCTTCGGCCTGGCGCGCGAGGTCCTTGACGAACGCGGGATTGATGCTGGCGTCGATCACCGCGTCGGGATGGCGCCAGCCGGCGTAGTGGCCGCCCGGGCCGCCTATCACGGCGCCGAGGTGGATCTGTCTGGGAGAGGCGGTACGGGGCGTGGCAGGGCTCATCGGGTGCTCACTTGGGAAGGGTCGAAACAGCGGCGAGACGCCGCGCGTCGGCAGCGTCGTCGAGACGCGGCGGTAGCGATGGCAGCGCATCGATCAGGGCGCGGGTATACGGGTGATGCGGGGTGACCAGTACCCTGTCGACCGGGCCGCTTTCCAGCACCCGGCCATCGCGCATCACCAGCACGCGGTCGGCCAGGTGGTGGACCACGCCGAGGTCGTGCGAGATCAGCAGCAGCGCGGTGCCGTGCTCGGCCTGGAGATCGGCCAGCAGGTCGAGGATCTGCGCCTGGATCGAGACGTCCAGCGCGCTGACCGGCTCGTCGGCGACCAGCAGCGCAGGTTGCGGGGCGAATGCGCGGGCCAGCGCCACGCGCTGGCGCTGGCCGCCGGAGAGCTCGCGCGGGTAGCGGTCGTAGTAGCCCGGCCCGAGCTGGACTTCGTCGAGCAGCCGCAGCACGCGGTGGCGGCGTTCGGCGGCGTCCAGCGCCAGCGGGTCCAGGCTCTCGCCGATCAGCCGGCCAACGGGGTGGCGCGGGTCGAATGACGCGTACGGGTCCTGCGCCACCAGTTGCAGGCCCGGGCGGCGCGAGCGGCGCTGGCGTTCGGGCACGCCGCTCCACGGCTGGCCGTCGAGCAGCACCTGGCCGCTATCCAGCTCGATCAGGCCGAGCACGATCCGCGCCACCGTGCTCTTGCCCGAGCCGGATTCGCCGACGATGCCCAGGGTTTCGCCCGCCGCCAGGGTGAAGGACACCTCGTCCACCGCCTGCCGCGCATGCCCGCGCTGGACGTAGCGCTTGCCCAGCGCTTGGGCGTCGAGCACGTGCCGGGCGGGATCGATGTGCTTGGGCGGCAGCGCGATGCGCGGCAGCCTGGGCGTGGCCGGAGTAATCGCCGGGGCCGCGACCGGCGGACTGGCCGGCGCCAGCCGGAAGCCGCGCGACGCGGCGGTCGGCACCGCTTGCAGCA
>JAATFS010000079.1 GCA_015655035.1 Lysobacterales bacterium
CGGCCATCGTGGCTGAGCCGGGTCAGCGTACCGTCCGCGACCCGCCGCAGGACCACGTCGAAACCGTCGGCATAGGCTTCCCACTTGCCGTCCGGCGAGCGTCGCGGCGTATTGGCCGATACCACGGCAGGATCGCGCACCACACTGAACCCTCGTGCGCGGCCCTGCTCAGGTGCGGCGCTGCACACGTAGTCGGTCAGGCTGCAGCGCCACGGTGCGTAGTCGATGCCGAAGCCGATCGCGCGGTAGTCGCCGTTCTGGCCAAGGTAGGCGAAGTGTTCGAACGGCAGCCGCAACGGCGAGTACGCCTGCCCGCTGGCCTGGCTCAATGCCTGCGCCAAGCGGGTCGCATCGAATGCGGGCTGGCTGTCGCCGCTCGCCGGGTCGGCAAGCACGAAGGCGAAACCGCCCTGCACCGTCTTGCGATAGTAGAAGCGGCCATCGTCGCGCCATTGCGCCGGGAACGCGACATCGCGCGTCAGCCCGCTCCAGGCCTCGCGCAGGCCCAACGAACGCGCATAGTCGGCCGATGTCGGCGCGGCCTGCGCCGCACCCAGCCAGCCCAGCAACAGCGCAGCAGCGATCTTTCTCATGTTTTTTGTTGTGTCTCTCAACGCGGGGAAGCCAGCCTCGCTCCGTTGTTCTTTTCTGCGGCACTACCCGTGGAGCGCCCCAGGCTCACTCGCCGTCGTCTTCTTCCAGCGCCAGCTCGTCGCTGCGCAGGCCGGTGCGCGCACCCCATTGATAAACGAAGAACGCAATCACCGCCATCGTAACGGTATCCCACGGATGCGCGATAACGCCGATCCCGCCGAACGTACCCAGGTAGGACACCACCAGTACCAGCAGGAAGAAGCCGATCAGCCACGCGCCGCTGCGCACTTGCCGCAACAGCGCGGCCCGCCCTGCCGCGTTCGGCAGCCGGTACAGCACGTAGCCGACGAACATCACTACCTGCAAGCCCAGCAGCCAGGACAGCGTGGCCCAGGTGGACCAGTACACGATCAGCGCAGCGATGATGAAGGAGAGCGGCCCGAACACCGCAAACCCGCGTACGCGGAACGGCCGCTCCAGCTCCGGCGCACTGCGCCGCAACGCCGCCACGGTGACGGGTGCCACCGCATAGCTCAGCACCAGCGCGGCGGAAACCACGCCGATCAGGGTTTCCCATGACGGGAACGGCAGCGTCCAGAACACCGACAGTCCAAAGCTGAACCACAATGCCGGGCGCGGGATGCCCGACTTGGCGTCGACCCGGGTCAACACCGGCAGGATGCCGCTGCTGCGCGCCCAGCCATAGGCCACGCGCGGGGTGGCATTCATGTAGATGTTGCCGGTGCCGCTGGGCGAGATCATCGCATCGCATATCACCAGCGCCGCCAACCAGCCCATGCCCAGCAGCAGTGCGATGTCGTGATAAGGCAGCGAGAACAATTTGTCGATGCCGCCCCAGCCGTTGCCCAGGTGATCGGCCGGGACCGCGCCCAGGAACGACAGCTGCAACAACACGTAGATCACCGTGGACAGCGCCACCGACAGGATCAGCGCGATCGGGATGGTGCGCTGTGGGTTGCGCACCTCGCTGGCCACCGACACGATCGGGGTCAGGCCGAGGTAGGCGAAGATGATGCCGCCGGCCGAGATCGCCGCTTCCACGCCGGCCGAACCGAACGGGGCAAATCCGTGGCTGGTTAAATTGTTGCCGTCGAAATGCATCAGCAGCAGCACGATCACCAGCAGCGGCACCAGGAACTTGAAGATACTGATGATGTTGTTGGCCAGCGCGAAGGTCTTGACGCTGAAATAGTTGAGCAGGAAGAACACCACCAGCAGCGCGAACTGCAACAGCCAGCCCGCCAGCGTGGGATGGGTGCTGTCTGGCTGGCTCAACGAGGGGAACCAGGCCGCGGCGTACTGGCGGCAGGCTTCGACCTCGATCGCGATCAGGCTGGAAAAAGCGATCAGGGTGATGAAGCCCATCAACCAGCCGAGCAACGTGCCGTGCGAATACTCCGGATAGCGCACCACCCCGCCGGCACGCGGCAGCGCCGCGCCCAGCTCGCAATACACCAGGCCTAGCAGGAACACCGCGATGCCGCCGATGATCCACGACAGGATCCCGGCCGGCCCGGCGATCGAAGACACGTGGCTGGCCGCGAACAACCAGCCCGAGCCGAAGATCGAGCCCAGCCCGATGAAGGTCAGGTCGAGCAGGCTCAGACGTTTGTGGAATTTACCTTGTGCTGCCATTGGGTGCCCCTGCTGCAAAGTAATGAAGTGACCGCCGGCCCCTCTTCCCCCTGAAGAAGATGCCGCCGAAGGCGGTGGACGAACGTACGGGCCAGACCTCGTGCAAGCGGACGTTGCGTCCGGCTTGCCCGTACCCCATCCCCCGACCCCTTTCCCGGAGCCAGGCGCCAGGCGCTACCGCCTGGGCGCGGACTTGTCGGCCCAGGGCGAGGTGCCGCCCTCGGCGATGAAACGATCGATGCGCGCTTCCAGTACCGGCAACGGCACCGAACCCAGCGACAACACCACGTCGTGGAAGGCGCGGAGGTCGAACCTGTCGCCCAGTGCGGCTTCGGCCTTGCGCCGCAACTCGATGATCTTCAGCTCACCCAGGTAGTACGACAACGCCTGCCCGGGCCAGGCGATATAGCGATCGACCTCGGTGGTGATCTCGTGTTCGCTCAGCGCGGCGTTGTCACGCAGGTAGGCCAATGCCTGGTCGCGGGTCCAGCCCTCGTGGTGGACGCCGGTATCGATCACCAGCCGCGCGGCGCGCCACATCTGGTAGGTGAGGTAGCCGAAGCGCTCGTACGGCGTTTCGTACATGCCCATTTCCAGGCCCAGGTATTCGCAGTAAAGCGCCCAGCCTTCGCCATAGGCGGACAGGTAGGTGTAGCGACGGAAGTCCGGCAGGCCGGTGTCCTCGGCCGCCATCGACATCTGCAGCGAATGGCCCGGCGAGGATTCGTGCAGGGTCAGCGCCGGCAGTACGTACAGCGGGCGCGATGGCAGGTTGTAGGTGTTGAGCCAGTACACATCCATGCCGCCACGACCGCCGGTGTAGAACGGCGCCAGGTCGGCCGGCACCGGCTTGATGGTGAAGCGCTGGCGCGGCACCCGGCCGAAGTACTGGCCCAGGTTGCCGTCCATGCGCTTGGCGATCCACGCCGCGCGCATCAGCAGCTCTTGCGGGGTCGTGGCGTAGAACTGCGGATCGGTGCGCAGGAACGTCAGGAAGTCGGCGAAGCTGCCCTTGAAGCCGACCTCGTCCATGACCTGCTGCATGTCCTTGCGCAGGCGCGCCACCTCGGCCAGGCCGAGCGCATGGATCTGCTCCGGGTCGCGGTCCTCGGTGACGAACTCGCGTATCTGCGCGCGGTAGTAGGCCTTGCCGTCCGGCAGCGCCTCGCCGGCCAGCGTGGTACGCGCCTTGGGCAGGTATTCCCCGCGCATGAAGGTCAACAGCCCGGCATAGGCCGGAATCACCTTGGCCTGGATCAGCGCCAACGCCTGTTGCCGTAGCTGGGCCTGTTGCGCGGCGGGGATATTGGCCGGCATTTGCTTGAAGGGGGTATAGAACAGGTTGTCCTCGCCCTTGGCATCGGCCACGTCGGCGATGGACTGGTCACGACCGGTCAGCGTCACTCGCGGCTGGCTGAAGCCACGCGCCAGGCCGGTGCGCATATTGGCGATCTGCTCGTCGAAGTAGCGCGGGATATCGCCCAGCATCGACAAGTAGCGCTGGTAACCCTGGGCGTTGTCGATCGACGAACGCGCCGCAAAGCCCAGGTCGGTCCAGAACGCCGTATCGCTGTTGAACGGCATTTCCCAGGCGCGATATTTCTGCTGGTCCAGGAAGGTTTCGATCTGCGCGCGATAGACCTGGTAGTTGACCGCGTCGGTCTGGCTCAGCGTGCTGCGGTCGATGCCGTCCAGTTCGGCCAGGGTGTTCTTCCAGTACGCGGTGCGCTTGGCCTGGGTGGCCGGATCGACGTGCGGCAGGCCGCCTTTGCTTTCGGTCAGGCCGTTCTCATCGCTACTCGACTGTTCCGAGCGCCACTGCCACTCGCGGGTGTAGATAGACTTGAATGCGCTTGCCGCGTCCGTGTTCGGCGCGGCCCAGGCCGGCGCCTGCGGCAC
>JAATFS010000346.1 GCA_015655035.1 Lysobacterales bacterium
CCAAGGCCACTGGCCAGCTTGCCCGCACCGGTGCCGGCGCCACCCAGGCCGCTGCCGATGATGATCGCCGCGCTCGCGCTGGCAGGGGCTGCGACCATTCCCACCGACACCACCAGGGTAGCGAACGCCGCGCCGGGCGCGCTGCTGCGCGCGAACTCGCCGAAGCGCTTGAGCATTTCCTCGCGCACCGTGGCGCGTGCGCGCGACAGGCGCTTACGCACGGCCGCATCGCTGATGCCGAGCAACTCGGCTACCTGCTGCGAGCGCTGGCCTTCGCGGTAGTACAGCAGCAGGGTCTCGCGGCTGTCCTCCGGCAGTGCCGAGATGATGTCGGTCGCTGCCTGTTCTTCTTCCAGCTGCAGCATGCGCTCGGCGGGCGAGGGCGCCGGATCGGCGGCCATGCCGATGGCAATATCCGCTGCCTGGCCAGTCATGGCGCGGTTGCGGTTGGCGCGCAGCCAGTCGCGGGCCAGGTTGCGGGTGATTTGCCGTAGCCAAGGCAGGAAGCTGGCGTGGTTATTGAGGCGGGAGAGGTGTTGCCAGGCTTTGAGGAAGGCTTCCTGGGCGATGTCCTCGCTGGCCTGCACGTCGCGGGTGATCGCCAGAGCGATCGAGGTGACCGTGTTCTGGCAGGCGCCGACGACCCGGCCGTAGGCGTATTCGCAGCCATCGGCGGCGGCGGGCAATTCGCGCTGCAACATCAGGTCGAGCGATTCGGCGTTCATGGTCCCGGTCCTGTCGTCCATGCCGATCATGACGAACGGCGGCAGCGAATGTGACTGCCGCTGCGGGTCGTCGCATTCGCCAGCGGCGATCGTCGAGCCTGGCGGTCAGGATCCTGGCTGGATCCGCACCCGGGTTTCGTCCGGCGCCAGCGCGGGTGCGGCCGGAGCTGGCTGCTGTGTCGCCGGGGCTGTGGGGGCGGCGCGGTGGCGCATTACCACCAACAGCGCGATCGCGCCGATCACCAGCAACAGGCCGATGCGGATGCGCCAGGCCCAGTTACGGCTACCCGATGCGGCGTCCGCGCTTTCCCGGAAGCCGTATTCGGCGGCCGGCAGATCGCGTCGGGTGGTATCGAGCAGCCGGGCCTCGCGCAGCAGTTCGCGCGCGCGCGGCTGGTCGTCGGCGTGCACGACCCATACGCTGGGATAGTTCTGCGCGTTGCCGGGTTCCAGATAGCTGAATTGTCCGCTGCGTTTGCTGCGGTACGAACGGCCGTTGAAGATGCGGACCTCGATACCGGCGTCGCGGAGCAGGCCGGCAACGCCTTCGGCGGTTTCCACGCGTTGGCTGCTGAATATCTTGCGCATGGGGGGTGCCTTAATCCTTTGCCGGGATCGACGCGGCGCTACCGTCGCGCACCACGCGGATCAGGCCTTCCTGCGTGGTGCTGGCGACCAGCACCCCGTCGCGGGTGAAGAACTGGCCGCGCGCTAGCCCGCGCGAACCCTGCGCGGTAGGGCTGTCGAGCGAATACAGCAGCCAGTCGTCGGTGCGGAACGGGCGGTGGAACCACAGCGCGTGATCAAGCGAGGCCATCTGTACGTTCGGGGTGTAATAACTGATGCCGTGCGGGAAGGTCGACGTGCCCAGCAGCTGGAAATCCGAAGCATAGGCGAGCAAGGCCTGGTGCAGCCCCACGTCGTCGCCCACCGGATCGCTCAGGCGCAGCCACATCTGCTGGAACGGGGGCCGCTTGGGCGGATTCAATTCGTCGCGCGGGGACACATGGCGGATCTCGAACGGGCCGCCGCGCGCGAGCCAGCGCTGCACCTTGGCCGGCAGCCTGGCCAGCACTTCCGGCGCCAGCGGCGCGGTCGGGGCGATGTCCTCCGGCTGCGGTACTTCCGGCATCTTCGTCTGGTGCTCGGCACCCTCTTCGTGGTCCTGGAAGGATGCCGCGCAAAAGAAGATCACCTTGCCATGCTGGATCGCGGTGACCCGGCGTACCGAGAAGCTGCCGCCGTCGCGGGTGCGGTCCACGTCGTAGACGATCGGGTAATCGATATTGCCGGCGCGCAGGAAATAGGCGTGCAACGAATGCGCCTGGCGACCGTTGTCCACAGTGGCCTGGGCTGCGGCCAGTGCCTGGCCCAGCACCTGCCCGCCAAACACATACTTGGTGCCGATGTCGCGGCTCTGCCCACGGAACAGGTTGTCTTCCAGCCGTTCGAGCGAGAGCAGGCTGATCAGTTCGGAAACGACGGGTTCGGCGTTGGCGGACAAGGCGTGTGCCTGAAGAGCGTGGGGAGGCGGCGATTATAGCGGGCTGCTCGGTTGCGCCTGTGCGAGATGCGGAAGAGCGGTGGCGCGCGACCCGGAATCGCCGGCCTTGCAAGCCTTCGCTGGTGTTCCGCACTTCCCGGTCGATCCGGCATGGCGGATCGAGGCGCGCTGGGAGGCGTATCCAGTTCCGAAAAAAATCGA
>JAATFS010000355.1 GCA_015655035.1 Lysobacterales bacterium
AGGCCTTGAACTGCGGATTGGCGGCAAACGGATAGTCGCGATCGTCGAAGGCCTGGTAATGCGTGGTGCCGCTGGGTACGACCAGATGATCGAAGCCGCCCCGGGCCAACGCCAGGTCGGCACGTTGTTGGAGGACGGTCAGATGCGCCGCGTACAGCGCGCCGGGATCTTGCTCAGTCATGGTGATGCCGGGATGGGAAGTCAGGAAGGGGGGAATCGTAACGGTTTGGCGCAGTCGCTCCCGCGCATGGCGGTGTTCGCGGCCCGCGCAGCGGTATTGCGGGAGGGGCTTCAGGCCAGGAACAGTTCGATCACGTCGTTGGTGAAGCGGCGCCCCAGTTCGGTAGGCGTGATCCGCTCGTCGTCCAGAGTCAGCCAGCCGCGTTGCCGTGCTTGCCGCAGTGCGTCATCCAGTGCGGTGGACGGCAGTCCGGTGCGGGCGTGGAAGTCGGGCAGGCGGAAGCCCTCATGCAGGCGCAGCAGGTTGAGCATGTATTCGAACGGCAGGCGCTCGGCGCTGATCACCTCGTCGCCGCCGATCGCCTGGGCGCTGCCGGCGCTGGCCAGGTAGGTCTGAGGGTGCTTGTGCTTCCAGCGCCGCAGCACGTGTTGTTCGGCGCCGGAGCTGATCTTGCCGTGCGCGCCGGCGCCGATGCCCAGGTAGTCGCCGAAGCGCCAGTAGTTCAGATTGTGCGCGCACTGCCGGCCGGGCTTGGCATAGGCGCTGACTTCGTACTGGGCATAGCCGGCGTCGGCGAGCAGGCGCTGGCAGTGTTCCTGCATGTCCCAGGCGTCGTCGTCGTCGGGAATGCCTTGCGGCGGCCGGGCGAAGAACACGGTGTTGGGTTCCAGCGTCAGCTGGTAGTGCGACAGATGGGTGGGTTGCAGGGCGAACGCGCGTTCCAGGTCGGTCTCGGCCTGTGCCAGGGTCTGCTGCGGCAACGCGTACATCAGGTCGATGTTGAAGTTGTCGTAGCCGGCGTCCTGCGCCAGCTTGACCGCGCGTTCGGCCTCGGCACTGTCGTGGATGCGGCCCAGGCGCCGCAGCGCGTCGTCGTCGAAGGTCTGGATGCCGAAGCTGATGCGGTTCACGCCGGCGGCCAGATAACGGTCGAAGCGGCCGTGTTCGGCGGTGCCGGGGTTGGTCTCCAGCGTCACTTCCAGGTTCGGCGCAAAGCGCAGCCGCGCGCTGGCGGCCTGCAAGAAGCGGTCGATCGCCTCGGGTGGGAACAGGCTGGGGGTGCCGCCGCCGAAGAACACGCTGTTGACCACCCGGCCCCAGACCAGTGGCAGGTCGAAATCCAGGTCGCGGATCAGCGCATCGATGTAGTCGTCGAACGGCAGCGTGCCCTTGGCCGCATGCGAGTTGAAGTCGCAATACGGGCATTTGCGTACGCACCAGGGCAGGTGGACGTAGAGCGACAGCGGTGGGGGGATCAGCATCTGGCTCTTTGGCTGTAGTGAGAACCCCGCACCCTCAGGGCTGCAGGCGTTGCAACTGCTCGCGCAGGATGGCGAGGGCCTTGCCACGGTGGCTCAGGCGGTTCTTGGTGGCCGCGTCCATCTCGGCGGCGGTCAGGCCGTGTTCGCGGTCAAGGAACACCGGGTTGTAGCCGAAGCCGCCATCGCCACGGGGGGCGGGGGTGATCTGGCCTTCCCAACGGCCTTCGGCGATCAGCGGTTGCGGGTCTTCAGCGTGGCGCAGCAGCACGATCACTGCATAGAACCGCGCACTGCGGCGCTCGGCCGGGATGTCGCGCATGGCCTCCAGCAGCTTGGCGTTGTTGGCGGCGGCGTTGCTCGGGCTGCCGGCGTAGCGGGCGCTGTACAGCCCGGGTGCGCCGCCAAGTGCGTCGACGATCAGGCCCGAATCGTCGGCCAGCGCCGGCAGGCCGGTCACGGCGGTGGCGTGGCGCGCCTTGATCAGCGCGTTCTCGACGAAGGTCAGGCCGGTTTCCGGCACGTCCTGCACGCCCAGTTCGCCCTGGGCAACGATCTGGAACGGCTGCCCGGCGAGCATGGCCCGCAGTTCTTCCAGTTTGCCGGTGTTGCCGCTGGCCAGTACCAATTTCATGGGCGTGCTTTCCGGTTACTCGGCCAGCGCGGCGCGCTGGGCGGCGAACAATTCGCTCATCCCGGACTCGGCCAGGCCCAGCAGCGCATCCAGCTCGTCGCGGCGGAACGCGTGGCCCTCGGCGGTACCCTGCAATTCGATGAAGCCGCCACCGTCGTTCATCACCACGTTCATGTCGGTGTCGCAGTCACTGTCCTCGGCGTAGTCCAGGTCCAGCACCGGCACGCCACGGTAGACACCGACCGAGACTGCAGCCACCGCGCCTACCAGGGGGTGCTTCTTCAGGTCGCCGCGCTTGCGCAGCAGGTTGACCGCGTCGGCCAGTGCCACATAGGCGCCGGTGATCGCGGCGGTGCGGGTGCCGCCGTCGGCCTGCAATACGTCGCAGTCCAGGGTAATGGTGCGCTCGCCGAGGGCGCGGCGATCCACGCAGGCGCGCAGTGAGCGCCCGATCAGGCGCTGGATCTCCAGCGTGCGCCCACCCTGCTTGCCACGTGCGGCCTCGCGGTCGGAACGGGTGTGCGTGGCGCGCGGCAGCATGCCGTATTCGGCAGTCACCCAGCCTTCGCCCTTGCCGCGCAGGAACCCCGGCACCTTGTTGTCGATACTGGCGGTGCACAGCACCTGGGTATCGCCAAAGCTGACCAGCACCGAGCCTTCGGCGTGGCGGGTGAAGGAGCGCTGGATGCGGACAGGGCGCAGCTGATCGGCCGTACGGCCGCTGGGACGGGAGAAGGTCATGCGTGGGATCCGGGTATTCGAGAGGCGTCCGGTGGCCGCGCCCTGGGGGCGACCGCCGGCTCGCGGGGGGCGCTAGGGTAACATTCGCGCTTTGATGGCATTGGAAAACCGCATGATCCGTAGCATGACCGCGTTCGCTGGCAGCGAGCGCATCACCCCCTGGGGCACGCTGGGCTGCGAACTGCGCTCGGTCAATCATCGCTTCCTGGAGGTGGGGGTACGGGTGCCGGACGAGCTGCGCGCGCTGGAACCGCAGCTGCGCGAGCGCGTGGCGGCACGGATCAGTCGCGGCAAGCTCGACCTGGCGCTGCGTCTGCGCGCACCGGAAAGCGCCCAGGCGCTGGTCGTCAACGACGCCCTGGTCGAGCAGTTGGGTGCACTGGCGCAGCGGCTGGACGCGAAGTTCCCGCAGCTGCGGGTCGAATTCACCGATTTGCTTCAGCTGCCGGGCGTGTTGCAGGGACAGGTGGTCGATCCGGTCGCGTTGCAGGCGCAGGCAGTGGAGCTGCTGGACGAAGTGGTGAGCGAATTCGTGGCCGCGCGCGAGCGCGAGGGCGGCAAGCTGGCGACGGCGATCAGCGAACGGGTGGATGCGATCGAACGCATCGCCGCCGAGGTGCGCACGCTGATCCCAGCCATCCGCGAAGGACAGCGGGCCAAGCTGGCCGCGCGCCTGGCCGACCTGCCGCATCCGGTCGATCCGGGCCGTGCCGAGCAGGAGCTGGTGCTGTGGTTGCAGAAGCTCGACGTGGACGAGGAACTGGACCGGCTGAGCAGCCATATCGGCGAGATCCGCCGGGTGCTGCGCCAAGTCGAGCCGGTCGGGCGCCGCCTGGACTTCCTGTTGCAGGAGTTCAACCGCGAAGCCAATACCCTGGGTTCCAAGTCGGTGGACAGCCGTACCTCCAATGCCGCCGTGGACCTGAAGGTATTGATCGACCAGATCCGCGAGCAGGTGCAGAACCTGGAGTAAGCGGCGGCGGCGATGCACGCTCTCCGCGACGCAGGGTAACGTGTCGGTTATATCGGCGTTCTTTGCGTCGCCAGGCAGTGGCTTATCCACGCCTGGCGCGGATTTCCGGAGAAAGGTGGTGGAGGGCGCAGTCTTCGAGACAGTCGGTCGCCTTGCGCAAAGCTAGGCGATATGGCCAGGGTCGGGCGCGAATAAACCACGCGTGTCGTTGAATTGGCCGATTGTGGCCCGTTGGGAGGCCTTTGCGATGGGAGCGGTCCGATGTGCCGGCCATAAGGTTATATGGCGGGGGATAACGCGCTTATGTCTTATGGAAAAGGCCAGCACGAGGTGCTGGCCTTTTTATTTCACTCGCGGTAAAGCGGGAACTTCAACTCTGGGTGGCGAGCCTTCCATTCCTTGTACGCGGCGGTGCCTTCCCATGCGGCGAAGGACTTCGGGGTGCGGCCACGACCGGTCCAGGTCTCGCCGGTATGCGGAAGCTGGTACTTCGGCTTGACTTCGCTGCGGCCGCTCTTGGCTGCCGCCGGCTTGGAGGTGCCGCCCAGGAAGCCGCTGATGTCGTTGCGCTGCTTGGTGGAGAAGAATCCGGAGAATTGCTCCAGCAGGGAGATGATGCTGGCATGGGCGGAAGCGGCTTCGTTTGCGCGCTCGGCCTGTTCCTGCTCTTCCAGCTTGCGCAATTCTTCCAGCAGTTTGGCCTTGGCTTCTGCGAGGGAGCTTAGCTTGGTCGCCTTGTCGGTCACTATGAGTTTTACCTTTTTATCGTGTGGTTGAAATATCGGGCCTCCGTCGTTTGGGGGAATAACGACGATCGCCGAAAGCGGGAAATAGTTTACCGATGAATCGTCACGTATGCATGCGTTGCCGCCGCCGGATCATGCCGCATACAGGTTGAGTCATTCCTCGGCGGAGATCGGCTGGGTTTGCGCCGTATACCTGGGGAATTTACATTCCTGGCCATCGAAAAACTAATCTGGAATCGGCGGGGAGGGGAATCGATTTGCCGAGGACGACATATCTGGAGAAACCGAAGGGGCAGGCTATCGATCCGTTTCGCCTGCGGGAAAGAGCGTTCCGGTGTCCACCGTCGGTGCGTGCGTCGGCAAGGCCGGCACCGGTACCAGATCGCCGCATGGCAAGGTGCATCTGGCCAGGGCACCGATGCCTGGGCCCGGAGGCGACCATGTTTTGATACGGCAGCGCGCATGTCGGGATGACGCCATCGCGGTAACCTGCGGTGCCAGCCCCGGTTGAGGGGCCGGTCCACCTTGCCACCCCGGCGGTCCTTGTCCTCGTGGGCGATCGAAACGGGCGTGGCTGCCGTCCTTTGGAAATGGAGACCTCCCAGATGTCCGATAGCTTCATCGGTGCGCTCAAGCAGCGCCGCACCCAGTACGCCCTTGGCCGCAACGTAGACCTGCCCCAGGAGAAGATCGTTGCGCTGATCCAGGACGCGATACGCGAGGCGCCTTCTTCGTTCAACTCGCAGAGCTCGCGGGCGCTGATCCTGTTCGGCGACCAGAGCGTCAAGGTCTGGGGCCTGGTCAAGGACGTGCTGGAAGGGATCGTGCCGGCCGATGCGTTCGGCTCGACCGCGACCAAGCTCGACAGTTTCGCTGCGGGCGTCGGCACCATCCTGTTCTTCGAGGACCAGGACGTGGTCAAGCAGTTGCAGGAAAAGTTCGCGCTGTACGCGGATAATTTCCCGGTGTGGTCCGAGCAGTCGGGTGGCATGGCGCAGCTCGCGGTGTGGACAGCGTTGTCGGAGGCCGGCATCGGCGCGAGCTTGCAGCACTACAACCCGCTGGCCGACGAGGCGATCCATCGCGAGTGGAACGTACCGGCGTCGTGGAAGCTGCGCGCGCAGATGCCGTTCGGCTCGCATGAGCAGCCGATCGGCGAAAAGAGCTATATCGACGATACGACGCGCTTCATCGTCGCGGGCTGATTCGCGCCTGGGAGCCCGGACGGGTTCTGCCGTCCAGGCTCCTGGTATACGCGGTCACGGCAAGAATCGGGACGTTCTGATCTAAGAACTCCCGCCGGTGGCTTGGTTAAGCTCGATCCAGTCACAGCCAGCGACGGTACGCCGTCGCTGCGCCATTCCCACGTGAGAGGGTCTTGTTGCCGATGACCGATGCCTGGCTGGAACTGGAGGCCCACGCGGTGGACACCGCCGCCTCCGGTGTGCGTCTGCTGGACTTGCGAGTACCAGGGGGCGGCGAGTTGCCCGCGTTCGCGGCGGGGGCGCACGTCGATGTCGTGGTGGGCGATGCATTGGTGCGGCAGTACTCGCTGTGCAACGACCCACGCGAGCGCCATCGTTATCTGCTGGCGGTTGCCCTGGCCGACGCCAGTCGTGGCGGCTCGCGCTATCTGCATGAGCAGGTGGGGCGGCGCGCGCGCGTACGCGTGGGAAAGCCGCGCAATCTATTTCCCCTGGCGACGGTCGCCAGCCATAGCGTGCTGATCGCTGGCGGGATCGGCATCACGCCGCTCTGGGCGATGGCGCAAAGTCTCGAAGCGGCCGGGCGCAGCTGGGAATTGCACTACGCCGCGCGCAGTCCGGAACACGCGGCGCTGCTGGAACCAATCCGTCGCTTCGCCGCGGAGTCGCGGCTGGGCAAGCTGCATTGCTATTTCAGCCGATTGCCATCGGCGGTGCGGATCGACCTGCCGGCCCTGTTGCGTGCGGCGCCGGCCGACGCGCATTTCTATTGCTGCGCCTCGCCCGGGTTGCTGGCCGACTTCGAAACCGCCACCGCGTCGCTGCCACCGTCGCAGGTGCATCTGGAACGCTTCGAAGCCAGTCAGCAGGCGGCCACGGAAGGACGCTACGAACTGGTGCTGGCGCGCAGTGGCCTGAGCATCGAAATGGTGCCGGGGCAGACCGTGCTGGATGCGGTGCTCGCGGCCGGGGTCGCGGTGCGTTCAACCTGTCGCGAGGGATTGTGCGGGGACTGCGAAACCGGGGTGCTCGAAGGCGAGCCGGACCATCGCGACGACGTGCTCAGCGAGCAGGAGCACGCGGCCAATACCACGATGATGATTTGTTGTTCGGGGTGCAAAGGTTCGCGTCTGGTACTGGATCTCTGACGCCGGGAAAATCATCGAGTAGCGGTGCGCCTTTTATGTGGTCGCCGACCACGGACTATGCATTTTTCGGGCATCGGAAAGCCGGTGCGGCATTGCGCGGCGAGTTGTTGGAAAAACCAGCTGCTGCGCCGGGAAATATTCGTGCGCTCGCTTTTGACGATGCGTTGAAGAAGCACTCGCCCAGACAAAAGAATGGGCGCTGCAATTCAAGATGTGCGGTGCCCGGCGAATCAATCTAGCCTCGTTGATCCGCGTTTCGTTATCGATGGAGCAGTCCCCTCAATTTTCCTCCCCCCTGACCGGAGTACGTAGCCGATGCGCAGCCAGTTCCCCGAGCCCGAGAAGTGTCCACTGTTCTGCGCGGTGGCTTTGGCCATCAGCCTGATGCCGCTTGCTGCGATGGCTGCCGAGAACGATGCCGAGGCCACTGCCAGTGATGCGCTGGGACGGCCGGTGCAATTGGAAGAGGTCACGGTCAAGGCCGAGAAGACCGAGCGCGCCGACTTGCAGAAAGCGCCGCTGGCGGTCACCACGGTGTCGGCGGAAAGGCTGATGCAGGGCAATATCAACAACATCACCGATTTGAATGGACTGGTGCCAGGGCTGGTGGTGTCCAAGAGCGGCGGCGCGGAAAACATGATCGCCATTCGTGGCGTGGGCTCGGAGACGCCGGAAAACACCAACACCCAGCCCGGCGTTTCCTATCACCTGGATGGCGTCTATATCTTCAATACGATCGCTACCAACGCGGCGTTCATCGATGCCGATCAGGTCGAGGTGCTGCGCGGGCCGCAAGGCACCTTGTTCGGGCAGAGCTCCACCGGCGGCACCATCAACGTGGCCAGCAAAACCCCGGAACTGGGCGTGTTCGGCGGCGATGCGTCGCTGGGATTGGGCAACCACGGCCTGGTCAAGAGCAGTGCATCGCTCAACCTGCCGGCAGGCGATACCTTCGCGTTGCGCGCGCATGTGCAGCAGTACCGCCACGATGGGTATTCGAAGGTGCACGGCATCGACGGGGTCGCGTCCTACGAGGTCGACCAGGCCGATGATCTGGGGTGGAAGGTGTCGGCGCTGTGGCAGCCGAGTGACGATTTTTCCTGGACGCTCAGTGCCACCGGCTACCGCAGCGACACCAATGCGCCGGGACAGAAGAACATCCTGGATCCGGCCACCGATCCACGTAGCCTGAGCCAGGACTTCGCCGGCAAGGCGCGTGTCGATACCGACCTGTTCACCTCGGTGATGCGATGGGACCTGGGGGGCACGATCTTCAAGTCGATCAGCAGCTACCAGCGCTTGAAGAGCGATCAGTCATGGGACGCGGATGGCTTGACCGCCGACCTGTTCTGGCAGGAAACCTATAGCCCGGCCACCGGCAGCGGCGATACCTACGATCACGTCGGATTGTGGCAGACCGAAGCCGATGCCTATACCCAGGAATTCAACCTGAGTTCGTATGGCAACGGTCCGGTGCAGTGGATCACCGGCCTGGTCTACATGCATTCGACCAACGACCAGTACGTGGTGGAGTTCAAGGGTGACGACGACAGCCTGGTCAATCCGATCCCACCCAAGGACACGCCGGCTGCCGATGCACCGTACAACCTGACCTTCGGCAATGTGTCGTCGGTCACCCGCAAGTCGATGGCCGCGTACTTCCAGGGCAGCGTGGATCTGAGCGAACGTGCCAAGCTCACCGCCGGCCTTCGCTACAACACCGATACCTACTCGGGCATCAGCGGAAGCTACTACGCCACGCCACGTCCCACCGATGGGCTGACCACCAACGAATTCACCGGCAAGCTGGCGCTGGATTATCAGTTCAGTCCTTCCAGCATGGGCTACGTCAGCTTCACCCGTGGCTACAAGCCCGGTGGTCTCAACAGCAGCGCGTCGGCGGTATGGGTCAAGGACGTGTTCCAGCCGGAAACGGTCAATTCGTTCGAGCTCGGTTCCAAGAACCGGTTCCTGGACAACCGTTTGCAGTTCAATGCCTCGGCGTACTACTACGACTACAAGAACATGCAGTTCCTGGAAGAGGATCCGGTGCTCTACGCCAAGGGCACCAGCAATGCGCCCAGCGCGCACCTGTATGGGGCAGAGTTCGAACTGGTATGGCTGGTCGACCGCGATTGGAAGCTGGAGGGCAACCTGGCACTTGAGCGCGGCAAGTTTGATCAGGACTACGCCGCGCTGGACCCGGTGGATGCGACTGCCGCGCAGGATGCCGCCGGCTTTCCAGGCGGATTATTCTGGGCCAATTACGCGGCGGCGGTGGCGGCACGCGACGGCGCGCGTGCGAACATCAACGGTAACGACGTACCCAAGATCCCCAAGGTCCAGGGCAACATCGCGCTGACCAATACCCATGACTTCAGCGCCGGGACGCTGGTATCAAGGCTCGAAGCGGTCTATCGCGGCTCGTACCAGTACCGGCTGTTCAACAACAGCTTCTACGACACCGTGCCTTCCTACAGCCTGTGGAATCTCTATCTGGAGTACCTGCCGGTGGAGAGTGCGTGGAGCTATTCGTTGGCGGTGACCAATCTCACCGACAAGCTGGTGGTCAACTCGCGGTTTTCCGATCCCTACGGCAGCTTCCAGACCTACCAGACCTACATGCCGCCGCGGCAGTTCATACTGTCGGCGTCCTATCGGTTCTGAGCGCGCACGCACCGATGTCCATGTCCTCGAGGCTATTGCTATGCATGCCCGGCACGCGCGTCGCGCGCCCTTGCCGCTGGCGCGGGCTGGGGTGCGCGATGGGCTTCGCCGGCGGCAGTGGGCGGGGACGTAGGCAGGCTGGCAACCGGCCGCCGCCGCATGCGCCACCGGCTCGCCTTGCGAGTTAGCTGCCGCCGCGTGCCTCGCTGGGCGCGTGGCCACGTCCGGCGATGAATGCCGGCGATTTTCGCGAGGAATCCATGTATGAACGCACCTGTTGTCGAACTTGAACCGGTCACCACCGACGCCGCCTGGCGTGGCGACGAGCTATCGCGCCGCGCGGAATGGATCCATCACCTCGACCCTGTCCAGATCGCCGAGCTGGAGAGCCTTGGCGCCCGTTTCGTCGCCGAAGATCCGGACCTGCGCTTTGTCCAGGCCAGCGACTATCCGCTGCATGCCTGCACCGAGGCGGTCAAGGCGTGGGGGCGGGACGTGGACCGGGGCCGTGGTTTCGTGCTGGTTCGCGGGCTGCGCACCGAGCTGTATTCGGATGCGTTGTCTTCCGCGATCTACTACATCCTCGGCCTGCACATGGGCGAGCCGATGGGACAGAACCGGATGGGTGACCTGCTCGATCATGTCTATGCCACCTCCGACAAGACCATGGACGATCCGACCGCGTTGTCGGCCAAGATCCGCGACAAACTCCCGTTCCACTCCGACAGCTCGGACGTGGTGGCGTTGATGTGCCTGCGCGGCGGCAAGGCCGGCGGCGCATCGTGCCTGGTGTCCGGTGCGCAGATCTACAACGAGATCCTGGCGCGCCGGCCGGATCTTGCCCCGCTGCTGCTGGAGCCGTTCCATTTCGACTGGAAGCGGCAGGACCACAATGCGCCGGCCAATACCTATGCCTCGCCGATCATCAGCATCACCGGCGGGGTGCTTAGCATGTACGCCGGTTCGCTGTACATCTTCACCGCGCAGGAATACCCGGAAGTGCCGAGATTGACGCCGCAGCAGATCGAAGTGCTGAACCTGTTCGAGGAAATCACCTACGAGCCCGGCATGGCGATCGAGATGGATTTCCGGCCCGGCGACATCCAGTGGCTGTCCAACTACGCCGCGTTGCATTCGCGTACCGAGTTCGTCGACTTTCCCGAGCCGCAGCGCCGTCGCCATCTGCTGCGGTTGTGGCTCAAGCGCAACGGCGACCGGCCGGTCGCAGACGGATTCGGCAAGAACGCGGTGGTGCAGGACCGCGCGACGCTGTCGGAGGCTACGCATCCGGACGAGCGCGTCAACTTCAAGGTCAGGATCGCGGCGGTACCGCGCATGATCTCCTGAGGATGCATGGATTGCTCCGCTGCCGGCCGTGCGGGTTGCGGCCGGCGCGGGCGCAGCGATGACGGCTCAGGGCAGCGGGTGGCCGTGGCGGACCGGCAGGGCCAGGCC
>JAATFS010000038.1 GCA_015655035.1 Lysobacterales bacterium
AGCTGTGGTTCTGCGGCGATCTGGTCAACCGCGGCGGCCAGTCGCTGGAGACGCTGCGGCTGGTGTATTCGCTGCGCGAATACAGCGTGGTGGTGCTCGGCAATCACGACCTGTCGCTGCTTGCGATCGGGGCGCGCACCGAGGAAGAACAGCGCAAGGTCAATCCGGATCTACAACGAGTGGTGCTGGCCCCGGACCGCGACGAGCTGCTGACCTGGCTGCGCATGCAAAAGCTGGTGCATGTGGACCGCTCGCTGGGCTGGATGATGATCCATGCCGGGCTGGCGCCCAAATGGACCACGCAGATGGCCGAGAAGCATGCACGCGAGGTCGAGCAACAGTTGCAGGGCAATGGCTACCGCAAGTTGCTACGCAACATGTACGGCGACCAGCCAAGCTGGTCGCCCGGCCTCGGCGGGCACGACCGCAGCCGCGCGATCATCAATCTGCTGACCCGGATGCGCTACTGCACGCCGCGTGGCCGCATCGCAAACGAGGACAAGGGCACGCCCGGTACCCAGACACAGGGCGTATACCCCTGGTTCGAGGTTCCCGGCCGGGTCGAGCGCGACCTCAAGATCGTTTGCGGCCATTGGTCGGCCCTGGGCCTGACCATCACCCAGGGCGTGCATGCGATCGATACCGGCGCGGTCTGGGGCGGCAAGCTCACCGCCCTGCAACTGGATACCGACCAACTGCGTGTGGAGCAGGTTCCCGGCCGCGACGTCGAGAAGCCGGGCGCAGCCGCCCCGCGCCGGCGTCCGCCGCCTCCGGGCCGGCAGCGCAGCTGAGCCCCCGCCGTCGATGCCGCCCGCCACCGGCGTCGCAGGCGGCTCTCAGCTCCAGGCGTGGAACGGCGGCTTGACCCCGTTGAGCGCGTAGTCGCCGACGATCGCGTATTTCCAGCGCACTGGATCGTGCAGGGTATGGGTACGCGCGTTGCGCCAATGCCGGTCCAGATTGTGCTCGGCCAGGGTCGAGCGGCTACCGGCCAGTTCGAACAGGGTGTTGCTGGCGCGCAGCGCGATCTCGGTGGACAGCACCTTGGCTTCGGCCACCGCGATCTGCGCGGCCGCAACGCTATCGGCATCGGATACTGCGATGGCATGGTCGATGGCAAGTCCGGCGCGCGCCAGCAGCGCCTCGCTGGCATGCAGCCGGATTTGCAGGTCGCCGACTGCCTGCACCGTATACGGGTCTTCCCAGGCCTGCTCGCGCTGGCTGTCGATCCACGGGCGGCTGCGGGTCCGCACGAAGGCGATGGTGTCGGCCAGCGCATTGCGCGCGATCCCCACGTCCACGGCCGCCTGGATGATCTGGAAGATCGCACCATCGGCCGAGGGCTGTTCGTAGCCCTTCCAGGCCGGCACCAGATGGCTGCGCGGCACCCGCACCGCGTCGATCAGCACGCTGCCACTGAGCGTGGTGCGCTGGCCGAATGCCGACCAGTCGTCGATCACGCTCAGCCCCGCCGCATCGCGCTGGGCGATCGCATACCAGGGCCGTCCCTGCTCGTCGGTGGCGACGATCGGCACGTAGTGCGCCAATAGCGCGCCGGTGGCGTAGAACTTGCGGCCGTCCACCACCACGTAGTCGCCGTCATCGACGAAACGGGTCTGGAAATCGGCCGCACGCTTGCTGCCCGACTCGGAGAAGGCGTTGCCGAAGCGCGCTCCTGCCAGCACCTCATCGAACAGCAGCCGCTGCTGCTCGGGCGGGGACACGGTCCGGATCGCGGCGATGATGCCCAGGTGGTTCTGCACCACCTGCCCCAGCGATGGGTCGGCCGCCGAGATGATCGCGATCACCTCGGCTAGGGTCGCGTAGGACACCTCGGGCCCGCCATAGGCGCGCGGCACGTTGATCGACCACAGCCCGCTCTGCGAGAACGCATCGATCTCCTCGACCGGCCAGCGTCGCTCGCGATCGCGTGCGGAGGCGCCGGGCAGGAAGCGCTCGGCGAGCGCGTGCGCCACCGCCAGGGCCTCGGCGTCGTTGGCGATCACATGCGCCGGCTGCGGCGGACGTGGCAGTGCCGGCACCGGCCGGCGCGACTCATCGACGGCCCGCGTCGGGGATGGGACGGTAGGCGCGGTGGCAACGGACGAAAGCGTAGTGGACATGTCGAAGGCTCCTTTCGAAAGATAGGCTCAGGCCACGTGCGCGGCGGCAACGTCAGCGGCAACGGCCTGCTCGGCTTCCAGCTGGCGTACCCGTGGCAGCACCTCGCGCCCGAAGTACTCGACCTCTTCGATGAAGTGCAGGAAACCGGCCAGCACCAGATCCACGCCGATCCGCTTGAGCGCGACGATGCGTTCGGCGATCTGCTGCGGCGTACCGATCAGGTTGGTGCGAAATCCGTCGTTGTACTGCACCAGGTCCTCGAAGCCAGAGGTGGCCCAGTTGCCTTCGCCCTCCGGCGAGGCCTGTCCGGCCTGCTTGGCGGCGGCACCGAACGCGTGGACCGCATCAACGTGGGCGTGTTCGATGATGTCCTTCAGTACCTGCCGCGCCTGTTCCTCGGTATCGCGCGCGATGACGAAGGCGTTCACCCCGATCCGCACGCGGTGGCCGTTGGCGCGCGCCTTTGCCTGGATGTCGTCTATCTGCTTCTTCAGGTTTTCCGGCGTGTTTCCGTTGGTGAAGTACCAGTCCGAGACGCTGGCGGCATTGTCGCGCGCGGCCCGCGAACTGCCGCCCTGGAAGATCTCGGGATGAGGCTGCTGCACCGGCTTGGGGCTGAGGGTGTAGTGGTTGAAGCGATAGAAATCGCCCTTGAAGGTGAAATCGTCCTGGGTCCAGATGCCCTTCAGCGCCTGGATGAATTCGTTGGACCGGCGATAGCGTTCGTCGTGTTCGAGCCAGGGTTCGCCGATGGCGATGAACTCGTCCTTGAACCAGCCGCTGACCACGTTGATGCCGATGCGGCCGCCACTGATGTGGTCGATGGTGGCGATCTGCTTGGCCACCACCGCCGGGCTCCAGGGCCCGGGCAGGATCGCGGCCAGCACTTTCAGTTTGGTGGTGGAATGCAGCAGCGCCTGGCTGAAAGAGACCGACTCATGTTGATATTCGGCGCCGTAGCCTGCGGTGAAGCGAATCTGGCTGAGTGCGTATTCAAAGCCGGCGCGCTCGGCGGTCTGGGCCAGTTCGATGTTGTAGTCCAGGCTCCAGTCGGTGCGCTGCTCGATCGTACTGACCACCAATCCGCCGCTGACGTTGGGCACCCAATAGGCGAACTTGACCGGTGGGACGCTATCGGAATGAGGCATGCGGGACTCCTTGGAAAACGTGTTATCAGGCGGTTGGACAATATATTCCGGCACCCACGCTCACTCACTGTTGATCCACTGCCCGCCGGGAAACAATCCTTCACCCTCGATTCCGGATGGATATATGGTCAGCACCCACCTGCGGTCTATCAATATTGTTCATTATCCGAAACTGGACAGGCCTAGCCCCGGCAAAACTAGATAAAACCTCTTGATTTCAGCATCCTTCAGCAAAATTCGCGGCATCACCCATTCCGGCCAGACTCCTAATTCTTTTCGAGAAAAATGAATCCATCATTTTCTCTCCTTATCAGAAAACAGAATCTACTCATGCCACCTGCTTTTATTTATGCGGCGCAGCCAACCTGCCTGGCAAAGATTCTCGACACGCCGGCGGCGTATTACGCCGCCCCTCGCACTTCGCTTTCTGGCAACTGCGGCATCGCCGCCAGCAACTGCCGGGTGTAGTCGTGCTGCGGCTGCTCGAACACCCGCTCGACCGGTCCGCTTTCGAGCGCGCGGCCATGCCGCATCACCAACACGTCGTGGCTGACGTGGCGGATGACGCCCAGATCGTGCGAGATGAACAAGTAGGCCAGTCCAAGCTGTGCCTGTAGATCGGCGAGCAGGTCCAGCACCTGCGCCTGCACCGACACGTCCAGCGCCGACACCGCTTCGTCGCAGACGATCACGCGCGGAGTGGTGGCGATGGCGCGCGCAATCGCCACCCGCTGGCGCTGGCCGCCGGACAGGTGCAGGGGGATGCGCGCACCCAGCGCGGGGCTCAAGCGCACCTGGTCCAGCAGTTCGGCGATGCGTGCCGGCTGCTGGGCGCGTGGCAGGCCGCCGGCATCGAGCGCGTCGGCAAGGATCCGCGCCACGTCCCAGCGTGGATCGAACGAACTGAGCGGATCCTGGTAGACCGCGCTGATCGCATTGCGCCAGGGTCGGCGCTGCGATTCCGCGACACGTTGCGTGCCCGCACCGGCCCAGCGCCGGCCATCGAACTGCACCTGGCCGGCATCGGGTTCGCTCAACCCGAGCACCAGCCGCGCCAGACTGCTCTTGCCCGAGCCGGATTCGCCAACGATGCCCAAGGTGCGACCGGCATGCAGGACGAAGCTCACGTCGTCCACCGCCAGCCGCGACTCGCCATCCGGCCCGCGATACGACTTGCGCAGGTCGCTGGCCCGCAGCAGCGGCGTGGCGTCGTCCGGCGGAGGTATCGCTGACGGCCGTGGTGGACGAGCCACCGCCGGCTCCGGCGACAAGCGCGTACCGCGCGGATGCGCGCCGGGCACGGCGGCGAGCAGCGTGCGTGTGTACGCATGCGCCGGCCGCCGCAGCACCTGGGTGATCGATCCTTGTTCGACTACTTCGCCATGCCGCAGCACCAGCACTTCATCGGCCAGTTGCGCCACCAGCGCCAGATCGTGGCTGATCACCAGCAACGCGCCGCCGCGTTGCTTGATCGCCTGCAGCGCGGCCAGCACCTGCGCCTGCACGGTGGCATCGAGCGCCGTGGTCGGTTCGTCGGCGATCAGTACGCCCGGCGAATTGGCCAGCGCCGACGCAATCAAGGCGCGCTGCCGCAGCCCACCAGACAGCTGGTCCGGGCGCTGCCGCGCGCGCAACGCCGGTTCCGGCACGCCCGCCTGTCCGAGCAGTTCCAACACCCGCGCGCGCCGCTGGCTGCGGTCGCCCCAGCCGTGCGCGGACAGTGCTTCCTCGATCTCGCGGCCGACCGGCCGCAGCGGGTCCAGCGACACCAGCGCATCCTGCAACACGAAGCCGATGTCCTTGCCGCGCAACCCGCGCCATTGCCGCTCGCTCCAGCCGCGCAGGTCGCGGCCGGCATGCTCGAGCACCCGCGCGCTTACCTGCGCATGGGCGCCGGCCAGGCCCACCAGGCTGCGCGCGGTGACGCTCTTGCCCGAGCCCGATTCGCCGACCAGCGCCACCGCGCGGCCCGGTGCCAGCGTAAACGACACCTCGCGCACCGCCGTATGCGGCGCCTGCCCGGGACGCGCGAACGTCACTCCCAGGCCATCCACCCGTAGCAGTTCGTCGCTCATGGTGCGCGTCCTTCCAGCCGGCGTTGCAGATAGCGGCCCAGCACCGTGGTCGACAACGTGGTCAACACGATGAACAGGCCGGGGAAGAACGTCATCCACCAGGCGATGGCGACGAAGTCGCGGCCCATCGACAACAACGTGCCCCACTCCGCCGCCGGTGGTGGCTTGCCCAGGCCCAGGAAGCTCAGCGCCGAGGCCCAGACGATGATCTGGCCCACCCCCAGGGTCACGGTGACCAGCAGCGGTTGCATCGCATTGGGCAGGATATGCCGGGCAATGATGCGCCACGGCCCGTGGCCCAGCACCCGCGCCGCCTCGACGTAGCCGGACCCACGCACCGCCAGCACCTGCG
>JAATFS010000081.1 GCA_015655035.1 Lysobacterales bacterium
AGAACAGCAAGCTGGTGTTCGACGAACGCCTGGATGCATGGGCGAAGGATGCCAAGTTCATCCTTGGACGCGAGTTGCGCCACACCATCGAGCGGGTCAGCCCGGCAGCCGCCCGGTCCGAGGACACGCCGCCCGCCGAATAAGCGCGGGCGGGAATCGGCAGCGGTGAAGACAAGGTTCTCGACCTGGCTCGCTAGCGAATCCGTCTCACGCGTGCGGGGGAGGGCGGGGCCTCTGAAGACCGGCAGCTGATGAAGTGCCGTGGCGGCTTGCGTTGCACGCGTTGCGCGTAGCGGGCGAACCCGACGCTCAGGCCGGTTCGTCGGGGATCAGGTCGCTTTCCAGCCGCGTGATGCAGTCCTTCAACAGCAGCTTGCGCTTCTTCAGCCGCTTGATCGTCATTTCGTCGGCGTGTAGATCGGTCACGCGCTGGATGATTTCCTCGTCCAGCGCGCGATGCTCGCGTTTGAGCGCGCTCAGCCGTTCGGCAATGTCTGCGGAGTCGAGAGGTTGCACCGGCCCAGCTTACACCGGCGGCCGAGCGCGAGGAAACCGGGTGGATGTGCAGCGGAATCTCTCCGAACGAAGGGTGTCTGATCGGCCCGAGAGTCCCCGCCTGGCGGGCGCAGGCGGGTCTGCGAATCCGGCCAGGTTGGGGTCGGTCCGGGGGGGGGGGCCACGGCATTGCGCTCAACGGAACCGGTACTCGATTTCAGCCCAGTACTGGCGGCCATAGGGGTCGTAGTTGCCTACCGGATAGAACGGCCAGCCGCCGCCATCGCGATCGGCCGGGGGCTTGGTGTTGCGCAGGTTGTTCACCGACAGGCCAACCGTCAGGTTTTCCCCCAGGTTGCGGAACACGCTGGCGTTGTACAGCAGGTAGGGCGCGATGCGTCCGCTACCGTCCGACTTGGGCAGCGAGCCATAGCGGATCCCGTACAGCGTCGTGGTCCACTCGCCCTGGCTCCAGGTGACGCTGGCATTGGCCTTGCTTCGCCATTCGGACGAGTCCAGCGAGTTGCGCACGTCTGTTTCCGGATCGTCGGCGAACTGGCGGAAATCATGCGACAGCACCAGCGTGTAGGACAGCCGGCTGGAGAATCGCCCATAACGTCCGGCGTCCCAACGCCAGTTGCTTTTGACATCGATACCACGGACCGATTCGCTAGACGCGTTGATCGGGTTGGTCAGTACGCGCACGATCTGATTGGGCTGCACCGCTGCATCGGCGGGATTGCGTACGACCCGCGCCAGCGCATCGCGGCATATCGGTGAGTCCGGCGTACGCGCGTCGCCGCCCAGTGTCTGGCCGATACGGCAGTCGGCCTCGTCGCGCAGTATCCCGGAGGTGTCGAGGTCGGTGACTTCGTCGTCGATACGGATGTCGTAGTAGTCGGCCGTGATATCGAAATTCGGCGACGGCGACCAGACCACGCCGAAGCCGTAGGACTTCGCCGTCTCCGGCTGGAGTTGCGGATTCGCGCGGCTGGTGAAATCGATCGCCTGGTCGCTGAAGTCGCAGTTGCCATAATCCTGCGCGGCCACGCGGCAGCGCCAGTAGTCGGTCATGCCGGGATTGTATCCACGGGTCTCGGCGGCAAAGATGTAGTTCATATCCGGCGCACGGAAACTGGTGTTGGCGCTGGCTCTCAGCAGCAGCTTGTCCCACGGTCGGTATTCCACGCCCAGGCTCCATGTGGCCTTGCCGATGCGATCGCCGGCCGCGCGGTATTGGTCGTAGCGCCCTGCCACCGTTGCGGTCAACCGCGACAGCAGCGGCAACTGCAATTCCAGCCCGGCAGCGTAGCGGTCGCGCTCGCCTCCCGCCGGCAGGCCAGCCGTGCTGTTCCAGAAGACGCCCTGGCCCAGCCGTGGATCGGGCTGGGTGGAATAGCCCTGGCTGCCGGCTTCGACGACGGCGGCAAGGGCCGCGTCGCCGCCCGGCAATGCGAACAAGCGACCATTGACGCTCAGGCTAAGCGTCTCCAGCCACGCCGCGTTGTTGCTTTGGTAGCTGCCGGAAAGCCGTCCGTATTCGTTCGGGGTCAATGGCTGGTAAAGCCGCTGCAGGTCCGGTGCATAAGCCGCATAGCCATCGACGATGCCTTGCTGGGGACCGAGCATGTACTCGTTGATGCCGGCCAACAGCGCCGGGCGGCGGGTGCGGTTCTCGTAACGCGAGCGGCTATAGGACGTTTCGTAGTCCCACTCGCTGTCGCCCAGCGTGCCCTTGGCACCGGCATCGAAGGACCACGACTTTTCCGAGAACTGGGCGGCGTTGCGGCGGCGACCTCCGATTTCCTCGGGCGCGAAACGCCGGTACCAGGTTTCCAGCTGTTGGTTGTCGAGGTTGTAGAAGTAACTGCTCTGGGAGGTCCAGCTGCGCGCGCTGGTGTTGTTGCGAATGCGCGCATCGCCGAACGCGAAATTGGCGTATAGGTCGTGGCGCTCGTTCAGATGCCAGGTCACCGCGCCGTAGGCATCGAGATTGCGTTTTTCGGTTTGCACGGTCCAGAAGGTGGCCTGCGCCTCGTTGCTGCCGCAGTAGTTTCCCCAGCGCGGGTTGCTGGCAATGGAGACGCTGTTTCCATACAGGCTGGACAGGCGCCCGCATGCGTCGCTGCCCGGATCGATGTAGCCATTGGTCTGGGCATTGCGGCGATAGGCGATGGCGGTGGGCCGCGGCTCGGCACCGGAGGGGTCGTCGGCGAGCGAATCCATGAAATCGCGTTGGGAGCCGTAGATTGCGGCACGCTTGCCGATCTCCAGGCCGAAGACGGCGTCCCAACGCTCGCCGGAACTGCCACCAGCGACCTGCAGGCGCCCGTTGTCGCCGCCGCCCTGCGACGTGCCGCCACCACGCACATTGATATCCACCCCCTCGTAGTGATCCTTGAGAATGATGTTGACGACACCGGCGATCGCATCAGAGCCGTATACCGCCGACGCGCCACCGGCGAGTATTTCGATGCGGTCGATCAACGCACTGGGAATATTGGCAAGGTTGACCACGCTGGCCGAGCCGTTGTAAGCCAACGGATAGTCCGATTGGCGACGCCCGTTGACCAGCACCAGCGTGCGATTGGGTCCGAGCCCGCGCAGGTTGATGGTATTGGCCGCCGGCGTGAAGGTATTGCCGAAATCCTCGCCCTGTACGCTGCCGGTGTTCTCGGTCAGCGAGCTGAGCGCTTCGAAGGCATTGCGGAAGCCTTGTAGCTGGATCTGTTCACGGCCGATCACCGTGACGGGCGAAGGGCCCTCGATGCCGGCGCGAGGAATCCGCGAGCCGGTGACCTTGATTTCCTTGAGATCGGTGGGATTCGGCTCCTGCGCGATGGCGCCACCGGCGCACAGCAGCAGCGGCAATAGTGCTTCGACCAACTGCGGCAGGTGAACATGCGCGCGGCCATCTCCACGGGACAGTGCTGTCGTCTCCAATGGATTAGTTCCATATGAAAATAAGGTGCCACACTGTAGGGAGGGTGATCGTGTCGGCGAAATCACGCCTCGTTATGACGACATGTCACGGTCGAAGGCCGGGATTTTTCGTAGCCGCCGACGCTTGGCTGGGCGGCGCGAAGGGCGCTTGAAAATTCAGGACTCAAGCAAGCGGCGTCGCCGCGAACGGCAAGCCGGCCGGGTCAGGCCTGGCCGGCGAGGATGTTCACCGTCACCGCGATCACGAACATGTTGAAGAAGAACGCGATCACGCTGTGCATCAACGCGATCCGGCGTAGATAGCGGCTGGTGATCTGTACGTCCGAGACCTGGAAGGTCATGCCGATGACGATGGAGAAATAGGCGAAGTCCCAATAGTCCGGTTCCTCCTTACCGGGAAAATCCAGGCCCTGGTGTGCCTCGCCATAGTCGCCGTAGAACCCATGCGCGTAATGCAGCGCGAACATGATGTTCATGAACAGCCACGACAGCACGATGCTGCTGCCAGCGATACCGATCGAGGCCAGGCCTCCGGACTTATCGGCGACCAGTTCGGTTCCAAGTGCCAGCATCAGGATCGCAGTCAGGCCGATCGTGCTCCACAACACCCCCCAGCGTCCCGCGTCCTGGCGCTGGGCGACCTCGCGCATCTGGTCGGGGTCGGCATTGTCGAACAGCCACCACACCGCGCCCAGGAACACCAGCGCGCCCAGATCGAAGCCGAGCAGCAACGCCTGGGCCGGGGTAACCCCGGCCAACAGCAATCCACCGCCGGTCGCGACGAATACCAACGCGGCAATGCTCAGGCGCGGCCGTGCGCTAAAGGTCTGGAGCGGGCGCCAGCCTCGGGAGCGCGCAGAGTGGCCTGTCCGCATCTTCAGCTCAGCGCCCGCCCGTGTCGGCGCGGCGGCTGGCCTCGAACAGGAACCAGGTACGCTTTTCGGTTTCGTCTATCCAGTTCTCGATCAAGCTGGCACTGGCGATGTCGCGGTACTCGTCGCAGACTCCATGGGCTTCGCGCAGCGACGCGGACAGTGTCTTGTTGTCGTCGCGCAGCTCGGCCAGCATGTCCGACGGCTCGACGTATTCGGCATCGTTGTCCAGCACGCGTTGCGTACGGGAAATCTGCCCGATCGAGCGTAGCGTCTGACCTCCCACCTTGCGCACGCGCTCGGCGAGCGGATCGGTCATCGCGAACAGCTGATCGCCCTGTTCGTCCAGCAACAAGTGATAGTCGCGGAAATGCGGCCCGCTCACGTGCCAATGGAAATTCTTGGTCTTCAGGTACAGCGCAAACACATCGGCCAATATCCCGTTCAACGCTGCGCCGATATCGCGGGTAGCGTCTTGATGCAGATCGGTGGGTGTGGCCAGCGGTGCGTCCTGGCGCTTGTGCGCCTGGTCTCTGGTTTTCTGGGAAAGCTTGGCGACCATGTTGCAATCCTTCGTATGGACTCTAAACGCGGTCAGCTTTGCAACAACGCGATGAAGGGCAAGTGCAGGCAGGCGTACGCGAGCGCAGGCGCATCGTTCCGCCTATGGAACGCATCCAGGCAGATGCCATCGGCGACATCGCCACCGCGTCGATGCGAGGATGATGAGCTTCGGACGCTGCTCCTCGCTGCCGACGCCATGCGCTTTCGCCGTACCGGCGCGGAGGGTGGGGTCCGTCGTTTCCCTTGAAGGTATCTGCATGAAAAAGATCGGCTTTCTCTCATTCGGTCACTGGACGCCATCGCCGCATTCGCAGACGCGTACGGCCGCCGACGCGCTGCTGCAATCCATCGACCTGGCGGTCGCCGCCGAAGCGCTGGGCGCCGACGGCGCCTACTTCCGTGTGCACCATTTCGCCCGCCAGCTCGCGTCCCCGTTTCCGCTGTTGGCGGCGGTTGGCGCAAGAACCCAGCGCATCGAGATCGGCACGGCGGTGATCGACATGCGCTACGAGAATCCGCTGTACATGGCCGAGGATGCGGGCGCGGCCGACCTGATCGCCGGGGGACGCCTGCAGCTGGGCATCAGCCGGGGCTCGCCCGAACAGGTCATCGACGGCTGGCGCCACTTTGGCTACGCCCCGGCCGAGGGCGAGAGCGATGTCGACATGGCGCGGCGGCACGCCGAGGTGCTGCTCGACGTGCTCCAGGGCAAAGGCTTCGCCCAGCCCAACCCGCAACCGATGTTTCCGAATCCGCCCGGCCTGCTGCCGCTGGAACCGCAGGCGCCAGGCCTGCGCAATCGCATCTGGTGGGGCGCCGGCTCCAACGCCACCGCCGCCTGGGCGGCCAAGCGCGGCATGCACCTGCAGAGTTCCACGCTCAAGGACGACGAGGACGGACGCCCATTCCATGTGCAGCAGGCCGAGCAGATACGCGGCTACCGCGAAGCCTGGAGGCAGGCCGGCCATACCGACGCGCCGCGCGTATCGGTGAGCCGCAGCATCTTTGCGCTGATCGACGACCAGGACCGACGCTATTTCGCCCAGGACGCACGCAGCGAAGACCAGATCGGCTATCTCGGCGGAAGCACCCGGGCGATTTTCGGCCGCAGCTATGCCGCCGCCCCCGATGTGCTGATCAAGCAACTGGCAGAAGACGAGGCGATTGCCGAAGCCGATACCTTGCTGCTGACCGTCCCCAACCAACTGGGCGTGGACTACTGCGCACACGTGATCGAATCGATCCTCACCCACGTGGCGCCTGGGCTGGGCTGGCGTTGATCCGCCCGATAACGGGCTCGGGTTCAGTTCGCGCGCTGTAGCGCCAGGCAATACCTCGATGCCGCGGGTCCCGACCCGCCCGTGCGGGCGGGCTTCAGGCCTGGCCGGCGCTGCCCGCTACAATGGCGCCCTGATGACTGTCGCCGTGCCGCTGCCGCGCCCCCTGACCGATCCCGTGTCGCACCCGCGTCACGGGCAGGACGCATTGTCCACGCGCCTGCGCCGGCAGGTGGGGCAGGCCATTGCCGACTTCGGCATGATCGAGGCTGGCGACAAGGTGATGGTGTGCCTGTCCGGCGGCAAGGACAGCTATACCTTGCTCGACATGTTGCTGCAGTTGCAGAAGAAGGCGCCGGTGCCGTTTGAGCTGGTGGCGGTCAACCTGGACCAGAAACAGCCTGGCTTTCCCGCCCACGTGCTGCCCGATTACCTGCGTGCGCTCGGCGTGCCGTACCGGATCATCGAGCAGGACACCTACTCGGTGGTCAGCCGCGTGGTGCCGCAGGGCAAGACCCTGTGCTCACTGTGTTCGCGGCTGCGCCGTGGCGCGCTGTACGCGCATGCCGCCGCGCACGGCTTCACCAAGATCGCGCTCGGCCATCATTGCGACGATATCGTGGCGACGTTCTTCATGAACATGTTCCACCATGCCCGGCTGGCGGCGATGGCGCCCAAGCTGCTCAGCGACGACGGCCGGCACGTAGTGATCCGCCCGCTGGCCTATGTGCGCGAGCACGACATTGCCGATTACGCAGGCGCGCGCGCGTTCCCGATCATCCCGTGCAACCTGTGTGGCAGCCAGGAAAACCTGCAGCGCCGCCAGGTCGGCCTGATGATGCGGCAATGGGACCGCGAGAGCCCGGGCCGGATCGCGCAGATCGCGCGTGCGCTGGGCGATGTCCGTCCCGCGCAACTGGCCGATCGCCGCCTGTTCGATTTCGCCGGGCTGGCCGGCAACGCCGCCCCGCCACCCACATACGGCAATGGCGAAACCTAGATACGCTTCGTGCGTGCTTCCGCTGCGCCGCTGCCTACCCTCACTTCCCTCGTTCCCGGATCCTAGATGTTCTTCCGTAATCTGACTTTCTTCCGCTTTCCTACCACCCTGGACTTCTCCGAAATCGACAAGGCATTGCCGCAGGTGCAGCTCAAGCCTGTCGGTCCGCTGGAAATGACTTCGCGCGGCTTCATCTCGCCGTTCGGTCGCGACGAGCAGGAAGTGCTGTCGCACCGTCTCGGCGATTTCCTGTGGCTCACCGTTGGCGGCGAGGATAAGATCCTGCCCGGCTCGGTGGTCAACGACCTGCTCGAACGCAAGGTCGCCGAGATCGAGGAGAAAGAGGGCCGCCGGCCCGGCGGCAAGGCCCGCAAGCGTCTCAAGGACGACCTGATCCACGAGTTGTTGCCGCGCGCCTTCGTCAAGTCCTCGCGCACCGATGCGGTGCTCGATCTGAAGCACGGCTACGTCTTCGTCAACAGCTCCAGCCGCAAGAGCGGCGAGAACGTGATGTCGGAGATCCGTGGCGCGCTCGGCAGCTTCCCAGCCTTGCCGCTGAATGCGGAAGTGGCGCCGCGCTCCATCCTCACCGGCTGGATCGCCGGCGAGCCGCTTCCGGAAGGCCTGAGCCTGGGCGAAGAATGCGAGATGAAGGATCCGATCGAAGGCGGCGCGGTGGTCAAGTGCCAGCACCAGGAACTGCGGGGCGACGAGATCGACAAGCACCTGGAAGCAGGCAAGCAGGTGACCAAGCTGGCGCTGGTGCTGGATGACCATTTGTCCTTCGTGCTCGGCGATGACCTGATCGTGCGCAAGCTCAAGTTCCTCGACGGTGCCATCGACCAGCTCGAGAACACCGACGATGGCGGCGCGCGCGCCGAGATGGACGCCCAGTTCGCACTGATGAGCGCTGAAGTGCAGCGTTTGTTCCTGCTGCTCGAAGACGCGCTGAAGCTGAGCAAGGCCGACGCTTGAGCCAAGGTGACATCGGCCACTCGGCTGGCGCTATGCTGTGCCCATCATGCTCAAATCGCTCCGTCGCCTGATCGCGCCGTCTCCGCAGGGGGTCGAGCGCGATAGCGTCTGGTTGCAATTGGACGACCGCGTAGTGGAGGTGCTGCGCGTGCGCAATCCACGCGCGCGCCGGATCAAGCTGAGCGTGGACGAGCGCGGGGCGCGGCTGACCCTGCCGCTGCGCGCAAGCCTGGTCGCCGGTGAGCGCTTCCTGCAGGAGCATCGCGACTGGCTGAACAAGCAGCTATTGCAATACCAGCAGGCCGACGCGTTGCCGGGATTGCAGCGGGGCCAGCCGGCGCAGTTGCCATTGCGCGGCGAACTATTGCGACTGCACTGGCACCAAGGTCGGTATGCGCGGCTGGAGATCGATGCCGAGGGCGCGCACTTCCAGTTGCCGGCGCGCGCGAGCGAACTGGCGCTGCGGCGCACGCTGCGCGATTTCTACGAATCGCAGGCACGCGCCGACGTCGGCCGTTGGCTGCCGAAGTACCTGCCCACGCTGCCGCGCGCCCCGGCGCGACTGCGGCTGAAGGTGATGTCCTCGCAATGGGGCTCATTGGCGCCGGATGGTTCGATGGCGCTCGACCTGGCGCTGGTGCTGGGCCGTTCTTCGGCGTTCGAGTATGTGCTGGTGCACGAACTCTGCCATCTGATCCAGGCCAATCACTCGGCCGCGTTCTGGCGCGAAGTCGAGCAGCGCTTCCCGCATTGGCAGGACGAGCGCGATTACTTCCATCAGCAAGGCCGCCAGCTGAAAGCGCAATTGCGCCGGCTGCTGGCGGCCGCTCCGTCGGAATCGGAGTAGCGACCCGGCGCGGGTTTTTCGCCGGGCGACCTGCGGCTTCAAACGATGCAGGTCGAGAGCCGTCGCCCCTCAACGTGCATGAACGCCCCAAGGCACCTGCCTGCCGAAGCCGCCTGCGTATCGGCGGCGTGCTGCTGTTCGCGCCGGGCCCGGCAATCGTTCAATCCATGCGGATCCGTGGCTGCACCAACGCATTGATGCGCTCGGCCGCCCACAACACCAGGCAACGCCACAGCCCGTGCAGTTCGAGTTGATGCCGTCGATAGATCCAGGCGTGACTGAGCTGCGCAAAGCGGCCCTTGATGAATCCGCCCTTGAAGAAGCCAAGCCGCCCCAAGGTGCCGAATGCGTTGTAGTCACTCAACGAAACCAGTGCGCCGAAATCGCGGAACTCGAAAGGCGGGATCGCTTGGCCATCGAGCCAGCGAGGCAGATGCTTCATCAGATGCAGAGCCTGCTGATTGGCCACCTGGGCCGTGGCGGGCAGCGGGCGCGCCTGTCCTGCGGGTTGCAGGCAGGCGCAATCGCCCAAGGCGAAGATAGTGTCTTCGCCGACTACTTGCAGCGAAGACGAGACATGCAGTTGCCCTGCGCCGTTGGTTTCCAGGCCGCTCAGTGCGGTGAGCGCACTGGAGGCCTTCACGCCCGCGGCCCAGACCTTCAAGGTGGCAGGCACCAACTCGCCGTCGGCCAGGCGGAAGCCTGCGCGCTCGGCACCGACGACCTTCACGCCCGTGCGCACCTCGACGCCGAGCCGACGCAATTGGGCCGTAGCCGACTCCGCGACTCTTTCCGGAAACGCACCCAAAATTCGTTCGGCGCCTTCCATCAGGGTGAGTTTCAGCGTCCGCTGCACGCCGGGGACGGAATAACCGTAGCCGTCCGCCAACTGCTGCGCGCGGCTGAGTTCGGCGGCCAGCTCGACGCCGGTGGCACCGCCGCCAACGATCGCGATGTCCAGAACGTCGCCTTCCATTACGCAGCGCGCGGCATGCGCGCGCAATTGCTCGTTGAAGCCTTCGGCCTGGCGCTGGCTGTCGATGAAATGGCAGTGCTCGGTGACGCCCGGCGTCCCGAAATCGTTGGCGCAACTGCCAAATGCGAGGATGAGCACGTCGTAATCGAGCCAGCGGGTATCCATGATCCGCTCGCCCGCCACGTCCATGGGCGCCAGGCAGATGCGTTGCTGCGCCCGATCCAGATCGCAGACCGCACCGGGAACGTATTCGAAGTGGTGGGAAAGCGCATGGGCCAGGAACTTTATTTCCTGCTGGTGTATATCCCAGGTGCCGGCGGCGAACGTATGCAGCATCGGTTTCCATACGTGCGTCGGGCCGCGATCCACCAACGTGACACGTGCCAACGATTTGCGCCCGAGGTGCTCGCCGAGATAGCTGGCGAGGGAAAGCCCGGCAACGCCGCCCCCGACGATGCAGATTCTGGGTCGATCGGCGGTACCGCCAGGGAGACGAGTGGTCATGGGTGATTCCTTGGAACTGTGTTGCCGAGTCCTGATGCAGCGATGGACCTACTGGGGAAAGAAGAAACGCCAGGCCACACGCCGCCCAGCCCGGCGCGCTGTGTTCCGGGAGATGCTGGAAGCTGATCGATGCGTGGAAGCCCGATGCTCGGATCGGGCACCCGGTATTCGGGCCGCCCGCTCCGAGCGTTCGTCAGACGCGTCAGCCGGTGGGCATGCGTGCAAAACGCGGCACGTCCTGCAGCGAGAAGGGCCAATCCAGCGCGCTATCGCAGAATATCTGGATCTGCGGCGCAGGTGCCCCGCCGTCGAGCAGGCCGGATTTGATCAGGCGGAATCCGGTCGCGGCCGACGCCGCAGACGCCGTTTCGATCGGCGATCCGCAACGCGGGCAGAATATCCGCTGCACCGGTTGGCCCTGGTCGTTTGCATCGTTGAATGTCGCGAGCTGGCCCTCGACTTCCACGTCTGCGGCCGGTGCCATCAGCACGGTGGAATACGCCGAGCCGGTTTGCTTCTGGCAGTGCGTGCAGTGGCAGATGGCGGACATGGCGCCATCGCGGGGCAGCTTCACGCGGACGCTGCCGCATAGGCAGGAGCCGTGGTAATTGGAATCGGTCATTTGCTGGAGTCTCTGTGTCGATACGTCCTGCCGGGATCTGTCGATGATCCCGGCGTGCTGAAGCAGGATGGGCGATACCGATCAGGCGGATGCGCCGATGCGCACGATGGGCTTGAGGGTGATGCCCTTTTCGCTGTCGTGCGCGGCTTCGTTGATCTGTTCGAAGGGATAGAACTTCACCAGCTTGTCGAACGCGAAGCGGCCTTGCATGTACAGGTCGACCAGCTTGGGAATGAAGATGTCGGGAATGCTGTCGCCGCCCAGAACCCCGTGCACGTGCTTGCTGCTCATCAGCAGGTCGTTGATGTCCAGCGCCACGGTTGCGCCCGGCTTGGAAATGCCCAGCACGGCGCAATGCCCGCGCGAGCGCAATGCGTCCACGGCGTTGCGCAGTACTTCCGGACGACCCGTTGCCTCGACCGAGAAATCCACGCCGGCTCCGGTAAGTTCGCGAATGACCTGGACGGGATTGTCGCTGCTGCTGTTGACGATGTGGGTGGCGCCGAGGCTCTTTGCCAATTCCAGGCGGGCGGGCACGACATCCACGGCGATGATGGTGGAGGCGCCGGCGACTTGTGCGGCCAGGACCGCGCTCAGTCCCACCGCTCCCGCACCGAACACGGCGATCGTCGAGCCCGGCGTTACCTTGAGCGAGTTGAGCACCGCGCCGGCACCGGTCATGATCCCACAGCCCAATGGGCCAAGCAGCTCCAGCGGGGCATCCTTGCGGACCTTCACCACGTTGCGCTCGCCGGCCACGGCGAATCCACCGAACGAGGACTGGCCGAAGAAGCGGTCGTGCAGCTCCTGTCCGGAATGGCTGTGCACCGCATGCGAGCCATCCAGCCGACACCCGGAGAAATTGAGCGCGAGCGTGTTCTCGCAGCTCAACGGCGCACCGTCCTGGCAGGGAGGACAGAGGCCGCACGACAGCGGGCTCAGAACCACGTGATCGCCAGGAACGACCTTGCGCACACTGTCGCCGACCGCTTCGACCACGCCTGCGCCTTCGTGTCCAAGGACGATCGGCTGCGGCACCGGCAGATCCCCGTCGCGGGCGACCATGTCGGTGTGGCAAATGCCGGTCGCCACGATGCGAACAACGACCTCGTTGTGCTGCGGTTTGCCGAGGGACACCTGTTCCAGCTCGAATCGTCCGCCTTTTGCTCGAACGACGGCGGCCGGGAAAGTCTTCTCTGCAACGCTCATGGTGTCTCCTGGTAGGTGTTCATTAGAAATGCGGATGTTCCGCGTTCGGCTGCATCGCGCGTGGGTCCGGCGCCTGATGGG
>JAATFS010000287.1 GCA_015655035.1 Lysobacterales bacterium
CCGATCGTGCGATCGACCAACGCGGTGCGATCGTAGACCGCCACCGCCCGCACCCCGGCCGGCAGGCTGCGATTGGCTTGTGCGAGCTTTGCCGCCGAGGCCTGCGCCACTTCGCGGCTATTGGCACCGACCAGCATCACCACCGTGCCCAGCACCACTTCCGCGCCATCCTGGGTAGCGGCGCCCGTGCGCAGTTCCGGTCCCTCACCCACCTGCGCCACATCGCGCACCCGGATCGGCACGCCCTCGCGCCGATCCAGCACGATCATTCCGATCTCTTCGACACCGTTCACCTGTCCGGGCACGCGCACCAGGAACTGCTGTCCATTGCGCTCGATATAACCGGCGCCGACGTTGCGGTTGTTGGCCTCCACCGCACGCGCCACATCGTCCAGGGTGAACCCCAGCGCCACCAGCCGCGCCGGATCCGGCGTGATATGGATCTGGCGCGCGAAACCGCCGATGGTGTTGACCTCGGTGACGCCGGGCACATTGCGCAGCTGAGGGCGTATCACCCAGTCCTGCAAGGTACGCAGATCCGTTGCGGTCCATGCCGTGCCATCGGGCTTGCGCGCGTTCGGCCTGGACTCGACCGTATACATGAAGATCTCACCCATGCCGGTGGCGATCGGCCCCAGCTGCGGCTCCAGCTGCGGCGGCAACTGCGACTTCACCTGCTGCAGGCGTTCGGCCACTTGCTGGCGCGCGAAATACAGGTCGGTGCCGTCGGCAAACACCACGGTGACTTGCGACAACCCGTAACGCGACAACGAACGGGTGGCCTGCATATTCGGCAGCCCGGCAAGCACCGTTTCCACCGGGAAGGTGACGCGCTGCTCCGCTTCCAACGGCGAGTATCCGGGTGCGGCGGTATTCACCTGCACTTGCACATTGGTGATGTCGGGCGTGGCGTCGATCGGCAATCGCGAGAAACTCCACGCGCCCACCGCCACCAGCACCCCGGTCAGCGCCAACATCAACCAACGCTGCGCAACCGCAAAGCGAATGATATTAGTGAGCATGCCCAGCCCCTCCACACGCACGACCAGACACCGCCACTAACTGCGAGAGCGCAACGAAAACCGGCCATTCAAGTTTTCTAATACCAAGCCCTGGATTGCCGTTGCCGTTGCTGGAAGCTTTTGCCTTGCCAGGTCCCTTCGATGTGGCGGGACAATGAGGCGAATACCCGACGGGCGTCGCGCAGGAAGCACGACGTTTTTCGACGGTACAAGAATGTGCCTTCGAAAAATTCCTGATTGTCCCGCGCACCCACGCGCAGCGCAGGCGCACCGCAGGGTGTGCTTTCTTTTGGTCACTTTTCTTTGCGCAAGCAAAGAAAAGCGACTCGCGCTCGCGAGGGTGCGAAAGCCGTTGCCGTTGCAGCAATAGCCACGACTTCCCCAACAACGACCGCGACTGCAATCCCACCTGATCAATGATCATGCGTCGCCCCCGATTTCTCGATATCGGCCTTCACCAGATAGCTCTGCTCCACCACCACCTGATCGCCCGCGACCAACCCCGCCAGCACCTGCACCTGTCCCGCATCGCGCGCGCCCAGTTTCACCGGCCGCGCTTCATACACCTGCCCCACGCGCACGAACACCACTTCCCACCTGCCAAGTGTCTGCAATGCCGACACCGGCACCACCAGCGCCGCCGGCTGCTGTGCCACCGTCACCCTGGCCTTGACCGCCGAGCCGGGCCGCCACAATCCATCGGCATTGCGCAACAGCGCGCGCGCCACCGTGCTCTGGCTGGCGGTCGCGGTCGCCGGCAAGACCCGTTCCAGCACCGTCTGCGCAACCACCCCGTCGCTGATCCTCGTCACCGTTACCGGTGCGCCTGCCGCGATATGCCCTGTATCGGCGCCGAAGATGTGCAGATCCACCCATAGCGTGGACAGATCGGCGATCTCGAACAGCACCTGGCCCTCGCCCGCATTGGCGCCGATGCTGACATTGCGCGCCAGCACCGTGCCGGCGATCGGCGCGGTCACCGCATACGTCGTCAGGCTGAGATTGCTCTCCACCGTGGCCAGCGCCTGGCCGGCGCGAACGTGATCGCCGACATTGACGCGCAGGCTGCGCACCGGCCCCGGAAAGCGCGCAGTGGCCTGTGCCAGCGCGCCTTCGGACGGCGTCAACAGGCCTTGCACCTCGTGCTCGTCCGCAATACTGCCCGGGCCTGCCGCCGCCACACGGATGCCGGCCTGCTCGGCGATCGCGGCCGCGATCTCGGTACGTGCTTCATAGCTGGCATAGGTCCAGCGCAATGCCTTGTCCTGTACCTTTGCGCGTACCTCCACATCGAACGAATGCGGCTCGCCCACCACACTGCCGGCGAGCAGACTGCCGTCGGCCTGCGCGCGTAGTTGGTGGATCTCGACTCCACCACCCAGCCGCGTGAGCTGGACCTCGACGCTGCCCGCCTTCGCCGGCAACGGCTTGCCGTCGTGATACAGCCATGCCTGGAAGGTAGGAGGCACGCCATCCTCGACTATCGCCAGCTCCAGCGCATAACCGGCCTGCTCAAGCAAGCGCCCGCCGTGTGCACCCTTGCGCGGCTCGTCCGCGTGCGCCGCTTCACCTTCTTGCGGCTGGCCTTCGTCATGCGCATGGGAAGGCGCCGCACCTTCATCGCCTGCACCAGCGCAGCCGGCGAGCAGCAGCGCCAGCAGCAGCGCGATCAATATCCTGGATGTCATCGTAGCGGTTCCTGAGTGGCGCCGGCAGCGTGTGCCGGGCAGCGATTCGACAAGGGGAGTGGTCTCGATTCGAGGCAGCCAGCTCATGGCGTGCTTTCCTGCGTGATCACGAACGGCTGGCCGGTGAGTCGCTGGATTTCGATCAGCGCGCTCTGCGCATCGATCGCCGCCAGCAACTGCTGGCGCCGCGCATCGCTTTGCTGTGCCTGCAATTGCGCCCACTCCAGATAACTGATCGCGCCGCCGCGATAAGCGCGCTCGGCTGCGACCTCAGCGCGCGATAGCTTGGGCAGCACCTCCTGGCGCATCCGTGCCACTTCCATTTGCGCGGCGCGATAGCGGCCGTGTGCATCGGCCAGCGTGGAATACAGCGCCAGTGCCTGCGATTCGCGCTCCACCCCGAGCAGGTCCAGTTCGGCCTCGGCGGCGCGGATTTCCGGCTGCGCGCGCCCTGCGCTTCCCAATGCCAGTGAAACGCCCCCCACCAACGCGGTGGTGGCGCTTCCTTGCAGGCGTCGGACGCCTAGCTGCCAGTCCAGGTCGGTTTGCGCCTGACTACGCGCGAGCCGTACCCTCGCCTCGCGCACACGTTGTTCACCGGCCAATCGTGCCAACTCGGGAGTACGTTCCAGCAGTTGCGCCAGGACCTCGAAGTCCGGCACCTCGGGCAACCTCAACGGGTCGCCCGCCGCGTCGGAAAAGCGCGGTTCGCGCTCACCCCACAACACCGACAGCTGGCGCCGCGCGGATGCGTGTTCCTGCAGTGCGCGGTCACGCTCGAGTTCGCTACGTGCGGCCAGTGCCTGCGCGGTCAATACCAACGATTCCGGCGAGGCGCCGGCCTGTAAGCGCTGCCGCGCGGCCCCGACGGTGCGCTGGCGTTGGACCAGGTCTTCGCTGGCGATGGCCTGGCGCTGCGCGGCTGCGGTGATGGCCAGGTAGCGGCGCGCGACCTCGGCGAGCAGGTCCAGCCGCGCCAGTTCGCGTTGCGGGGCCAGCGCATCGATGCGGGCCAGGGCCAGCGTGCGGCGTGCATCGAGCTTGTCGCCGCGTTCGAGCACGCCGGCCAGGGTGACCGTCAGTTCGGCCTGGTCCAGGCCACGCGTGGCGCCACTGCCAAACACGTTTTCCAACTGCGCGCCCAGCCGTAGCGGGGGACGCAGTGCCGCGCCTTTGGCCTCGGCGGCGAGCACGCGCTGCTGGCCGTCGGCAAGGCGCAGGTCGGGATGGGCCTGGGCGACGCGCGCGATGGCGGCGTCCAGGGTAAGCACAGCATCAGGCGGCGCCGCCTGCACAAAAGTGCAAGGCGCGACCGCGAAGGCGGCAAGTGCCGCCAGTCGCAACCACATGGGGAGTCTCCGGGTATCGAGGCGATGGACGGGCCGGCACAGGCCGGCAACGCATCAAGCCGCGATCGGAGGACGCAACAAGGTGGCAGATGAACGCGAGCGGTAGTCCACCGCCGCGCCGAACCGCTGCGGCGCAGTGCGCTGCAGCAACGGCTGCCAGCCCAGCACCGGCATCAGCACCGTGGCATGGCCATGGCAATGCCCGCTATGCATCAGCGCGTGCAGCAGCTCGCCCGCTTCGTCGCCAGGATCGGCAGTGGGCGACTCATGCACGTGCCCGGCATCGAGACGATCCAGGCTGTGCTCCAACGCATGCACGTCGCCCAGCGCCGAGGCGACCGGCGCCACCAGCACGCCGAGCACCAGCAATGCCAGCGCGAACAGGCGCAGCAGTGGCGACACGGAGCGGGCGCGGAAAAGACGCATAGGCAGCAGCCTAACGACAGCGGCGGGGTTACACAATCTCATTGACCGGGCCGGGGTGCGCGACGCCGGCGCGCTCCCGGCCTGGATGCCGTCGACGCCGCCCGAACCCGGGACGGCGCTTCCGTGCTCTTGCGCCGCAAGGGAACCCGCTGGTGACGGTCAGGGCGCGCGCTTGCGCTCGGCGATGAACGCGCGCACCTGTTCCTCCAGCACCGGCAGCGTGACCGAGCCTTGTTTCAGCACCACGTCGTGGAACGCCTTGATGTCGAATTTGTCG
>JAATFS010000126.1 GCA_015655035.1 Lysobacterales bacterium
CAAGGCCGAGTATTTCAACGGCATGCGCCAGGTGATGCTCGAGCCGACACAAGGTCAGTTGGAAGCCTTCCTTGCGCAGGTGGTCGCACAGCGTGCGCAGCTGGGCCAGTCAGCCGCCAAGCCGGCCGATAGCGAGACCCTGTACCAGGACGCCTCGCCGACCAGCACCAACGATGCCTACAACGCGCTCAAGACCTACCTGATGCTGGGTAATCACGAGTACGTGGAGAGTGCGCATCTGGCACAGCAGCTGACGCTGTTCTGGCGCACCTGGCTGGATGCCAACCGCGGACAGATGACGCGCGAGGAAATGCTGCGTGCCGGCGAGAAGTTGATGACCTTCTATGTCGCCAACGCTGACGACCCGGCCTGGCCGCAGGTGCAGACCAAGGTCGCGCTGGTCAACGACAGCCGTGAAGCGCTGGCGCAGGTGATGAAGGGACAGCCGGCCTTGCAGCGCGTGTATGCGCAGATAAAGGCGCGTGCGGCGGCACGGTTCCCGACGATCACGGTCGGCGCGTTGATCGGCGAAGGGCGCAATCGCGACGTGATCGATGGCAGCTACGCGATTTCCGGTGCGTTCTCGCGCCAGGCCTGGGAGGAGTACATCAAGGACGCGATCGGCGAGGCCTCCAATACAGAGCTCTCGGCGACCGACTGGGTGCTGGGTACCACCGAGCAGAGCGATCTCTCGTTGGCCGGCAGCCCCGAACATATCGCGCGCGAACTGGGGAGCCTGTACAAGCAGGAGTACGCGCAGGAGTGGCGCAAGTTCGTCAAGGGCCTGAGCGTGGCTGCGTTCGGTACGTTCGACCAAGCGGTGCAGCGCATCAATGTACTGGGCGATGCCGGCAACTCGCCGTTGCGCGCGCTGTTGCAGAAGATCAACCATCAGACCATCTGGGACAACCCGATGGCCGAGGCGCGTACGCGCAAGGCCGAATCCGGCTTCGTGGCGTGGTTCCAGCGCGTGGTCCTGCGCCGCGATCCGGAAAAGGCGGCGCAGCAGCTGCCGACCGGGCCGATCGGCAAAGCGTTCGATGGGCTGGCACGGCTGGTGATGCCGCGACAGGACCAGCCTGCGGTGATCGACGCCTATTTCGGCGAGCTGTCCAAACTGCGCACGCGCTTGAACGGCATCAAGAACCAGGGCGAGATTGGGGTGGGCACGCGCAAATTGATGCAGGACACCTTCGGCAACGAAGGTTCCGAGCTGAGCGCGGCGCTGGCGTTGGTGGACGAACAAGTGCTCACTGGCCTGGATGACGCGCAGCGTGATGCGCTGAGGCCGCTGCTGCTGCGCCCGCTTACCCAGACCTTCGAGGCGCTGATCGCGCCGACCCAGGCCGAGATCAATCGTGGCTGGGCGGCGCAGGTCTACGAGCCGTTCAAGAATGGTGTGGGTCGCCAATATCCCTTCGATCTCAATTCCGACGTGGATGCCGCACCCGGCGATGTTGCCAACATCTTCGGCAGCAATGGCGCGATTGCCGCATTCAACAAGGACGCGCTGGGTTCGCTGGTGATCCAGCGCGGCCCGCTGCTGGAGGTGCGTCGCTGGGCGGACCTGGGCATTACCCTGGCCGGGGAGTTCGTCACCCACTACGGCAATTGGGTCAGCGGTTCTGCGGCAGGCGCCAGCAGCGACGTGACGATCTTCCAGGTCCAGCCATCACCGGCCACCGGCGCGATCGAGTACACCCTCGAGATCGATGGACAGAAGCTGCGCTACCGCAACACGCCTCCGGACTGGACCACGATGCAATTTCCCAACGTGGGCTCGGCGTCTGGCGCGCGCATCAGTGCCGTGACCGCCGACGGTCGTACCGTGGACGTATTCAATGAACCGGGTAGCCAGGGCTTCGGTCGCTTGATCGAAATTGCGCAGAAGGAGCCCCAGGGTGATTCCACGCGCCTGACCTGGAGTGCTGGCGACGTGTCGGTCACCGTCGATATGCGCGTGCTGCAACGAGCGGGCGCCGCCAACAAGGGCGGCGATTGGCAGCGCGGCCTGCAACTGCCGGCCACCGTCGCCGGCACACCGGCACCGGCCACAGCCGGCGCCACCACCAGCGGAGGCATCCGATGAGCAAGGAAGTCAATGCCGGCGTTTCCTATTTCGGCAAGGTGCCGTCGCGTGGGGATTTCGTGCGGGCCACCGACAACCATCAATTGGTCGGCTGGCTCGATCGCTGGGCGGGGCTGAGTGTGGAACTGCTCGGCCAGAATCCGGACTGGAAACGCATTTACGACGAAGCGCCGGACATCCACTACGCGTTCCTGGGTTCGCGCAGCCGTACCGTGGTGTGTGGGCATTTCCAGCCCAGTCGCGACGCATCGCAGCGGCGTTTCCCGCTGCTGTCGGCAGTGCGGCTGGAGACTGCCGAGCCACTGTCCTTCATCGCGCGCGCGCCACTGGCCATCAGCAAAGCCTGGTCCGGATTGTCGCGCCTGGCCGCGCAAGCGGTGAGCCAGGACGACGCCGGCCCGGTGCTGCAGGAAATGGCCGAGACCCGCTTCACCCTCAACACCAATGCGCAGGCCTACCACGCCACCTTCGCCGATTTTCTCGAAATGCAGACGCTGGGTTCGCTCGAGCAACTGCTGCATGTGGCCGGCCATCAGGAAGTTCGCCTGCGGCAGTTGCTGCCAGCGCTCGGCTTGCTGCTGCAGCCAATCCTGGCCGGGGGCAATGTCAACGTCGACCGGGCGTTGGAGTTCCCACTGCCGCGCGATTCACTGTACCGCCCGCTGGTGGCGTCGTTCTGGCTGGACATCGTGTCCGGATTTGTGACGCGCGGGGACTTCGAGCTGGCCGTACTGGTACGCAACGACGCCGCCCCACGCATGCTGGTCGGCTTCAACGGCGCCGATCATCAGGTGCTGCGCGCGGCGCTGGACCCACACGAAGCCGGCGATTTCCTGATTCGCGCCAATGCTGCCGACTGGGTCGATGACTATCTTCAGACCGACTACAAC
>JAATFS010000151.1 GCA_015655035.1 Lysobacterales bacterium
AGCGCGCCGACCACCGCAGTCTTGCCATGGCCATTGGGTCCATCGCCCGGCTGGCCGGCGTGCGATCCCGGCTTGAACGGGAAGTTCAGTTCGATCTGGCCCAGCGTCTTCGGGAAGGTCATGCTGAGCTTTCCGCCTGGATTGTTGTCGCCGAACAGGGTCTGGGCCACGGCCACGCCGGCCTGCGGACCGGGGAATCCTGCCTGCACGATCGCCGGCAGGTAGCGGTTCTCCCAGTTGATGGTCAATGGCTGGCCATTGATCATCACCATCACGATCGGCTTGCCGGTGGCATGCAGCGCCTGCAGCAGCTGCAATTGCCGTCCCGGCAATCCCAACCCGGTGCGCGACAGGCTTTCGCCCACTCGCTTGGCATCCTCGCCGACCACGGCGATAACGACGTCGGCCTGGCGCGCGGCCTGGACCGCCGCGGCGATGTCGGCCTGTTCCTGTTCGGTCAGCGGCGTGTCGATGATCTCGCTTTCCGGCCAGCTCGCATCGACCACGTCGCAACCCTTGGCGTAGGTCACAGTGCCGGCGCTGCCGACCCGGTCCTGCAGCCCCTGCAGTACCGAGGTGACTGGGTTGTTCGACGGCCCGTAGCGGCTGGTTGCGTAGTTGGTTTCCGCGGCCAGCGGCCCGGTGACCAGGATGTGCCGATATCTGTTGGCGTCCAGCGGCAGCAGTTGGCTCTCGTTCTTCAGCAGCACCATCGACTTGCGGTTCAACGCCAGCGCGAACGCTTCGTCTTGCGCGGTATGCACCTGCTGATCGGCCTGCCCGGCATCGACGAACGGCTGATCGAACAATCCCAGCCTGAACTTGAAGCGCAGCACCTGCGCCACCCGCGCATCCAGGTCGTCCATCGACAGGCGACCCTCGTTCACCAGCTCGCGCAGCGGCAGGATGAACTCATCGGGTGCAGTGAAGTTGGTACGGATATCCAGCCCCGCCTGCATCACCTGCCGGATCGCATCCTTGTAGTCGCTGGCCACGTGGTGCTTGCTGAACACGTATTCGACCGCCTCGCTATCGGAAACGACGATGCCGTCGAAGCCGAACTGCCCACGCAGCAGGTCGGTCAGAAAATAGCGGCTGGCGATGATCGGCTCGCCATCCCAGTCGTTGTAGCTGGCCATGATCCCCATCGGCGCCGCATGCGCAATGACCTGGCGGAAGGGATATAGATGGAGCTGGTGCATTTCCCTGGGCGCGACGTGCGGGTCGGTCCGCGCGTAACCGTCGCGTCCGCCCTTGGGTATGCCGTAGACCGCATAGTGCTTGAGCGTGGAGGCGACACCATTTTCCTGGATGCCGAGGGCCATCTGCGTGCCCAATTGCGCGACCAGGTAGGGGTCCTCGCCGTAGGTCTCCACCACCCGGCCCCAGCGCGGATCCCTGGCCACGTCCAGGATCGGCGCATAGACATCGGTATAGCCCAGCGCCTTCGCTTCGCGGCCGACCATGCGCCCGGCCTGGCGCACCATCGCCTTGTCCCAGGTGCTGCCGATGTTGATGGGCGCCGGCAGCGGGGTGGCGCGGTCGTGGTTCAGTCCATGAATGCCTTCGTTGCTGAAATCCACCGGGATGCCCAGCCGGGTTTCCTCGATGAACCACTTCTGCACCTGGTTGATTGCCTGCGCGTGCCGATGGTACGGATAGGAATAGCGCGTCTGTGCGCTGGGATGGCCGGCCAGGCCGTTGAGGTGTTCATCGATGTTGCCTATGCCGTCCTTCCATATCGCCTTGCGCCATCGCGCGGCCGGAAGTTCGTCTTCGAGGATGCGGCCGTAGCCATACAGGGTTGCGGTCTGGTTGGTCTTCTCTGCCAACGTCATCTGCGACAGCAGGTCGGCAACGCGGTCGTCCAGGCGCGCGCCGGGATCTTCGTAGACATCCTTGCGGCCGTTCTTGTTGAGGTCGATCCAACCCTCGTGGTAGATCCCGGCTTCAGCGGCAAGCGGGATGCAAGAGCAAAGCAGGCAGACGCTGAGGGTCAAGGACTTCATGCGCGATGGTTGCCTTCCGGTCACTATGCGGCTGAAAGATGCTTGCCAGAGGGGGATTGCTCGCCCGGCGAGGATGCCGGGCGAGTGGATGCAGCGGCGATCGATGCTAGGGCTGCCTGCATCATCGACCCCGCGACGGTCAACGGCTGGCTGCCGGCAATTCGTCCCACACCTTCGGATCCTCGGCGCCCAGGACCCAGCAGCTGAAGCCTTCCAGCCCATACTGCTTCACCAGGTCGTAGCGGGCGCGGAAGCTGCGCGCATCCGGGCGGAACACCCATTCGCGCATGTCGTCGCGGTAGAAGTAGAACCACGATTCCTGCTCGATCGGATCCCATTGCACGGTGGCCTTCTGCTCGATGGCCAGGGGGAAGGACTCGTCGGCGTCGATGTAGGTGGCGGTGATGTTGGAGGCTTCGGTGCCGTCCTCCTTGACCGGGTTGCCGGTGTACCAGCGATAGCCGTAGGTGGCGATGCCCAGCGACAGCTTCTCCTTCGGGACCTGGGTGAGTGCGTATTCCAGGTGTTTCTTCATCCACGGCATGCCGTCGACGGGGCCGGGCGTGGTCCAGCGGGTGTGCTGATCGTAGGTCATCAGGCTGATCAGGTCCGCGGCCTGGCCAAGCGCCTTCAGGTCGTACGGGCCACGCCAGTATTCCCACATCCACTTCGAGAACTCGCCGCCCTCGGCATGGCCAGGTCCGTTCGGCACCACCGCCACCGAAAGCGTCATGCCAGCCTTGTGCAGGGCATCGGCGGTCTGCTTGACCATCAACGTGTAGGCGTCGCGGTCGGTCCACACGATGCTCTCGAAATCGAACTGGAAACCCTTGTAGCCGAGTTTCTTGCCTTCGCGGACCAGTGCCTCGTTCATCCGCCGCTTGGCCGGCTCGTCATGCAGCAGCTTGTGGAAGCCTTCGCGACCCTTGGTCATCGACAGGATCGGGGTGATAGGCAGCCGCTTTTGCTGGGCGATGCCGTAGATGTATTCGTTGGCGCCGCCGTTGACCAACCCCGCCGCATCCACGCCGTACCAGGTGGGCACCAGCACGTCTATCTTGTCGGCGTTGGCCAGAAACGAATTGGTCGATTTCTGCGTGTTCATCAAATAGAACAACGCGCTCGGCGCCTTGGCCAGGACTGGGGGGCAGGCCAGGGTCAGCGCGAGCAGCAACAGACCAGCGAATCGCTTCATCATCAGGGGAGTGTCCATTAGCGGTGTGACGTGGAGAGGAGATCGATACGGAAAACATAGGCGTGCTCGCCGACCGGCTTGGCCGGCAGGCGCAGGTGCAGGCCATCGGCACGCTGCTCGAACGGCACCTTCTGGCCACTGGCCAGCAGGGTGACGCCGCGCACGCCGTCGGCGGCCGTGAGCGAACGGATCACCGCCTCGCCGTTGTCCGGCCATCCCATCTCGATCGCATACAGCGCACCGTCGCGGGTAGTGAAACGGAAATCCTCGGCGGTGTACGGCTTGGTCTTGGTGTCCTGGAACGTACCGCCGACCACCTCGGTGGGGCCTTCGCCATAGCTGCGCCACGGCTTGCTGTCGTAGATCGCCTCGCCATTGGTCTTGAGCCAGCGCCCGATCGACAGCAGGATCTCGCGCTCGGTATCCGGGATCGAACCATCGGCGCGCGGGCCGATGTTCAGCATCAGGTTGCCGTTCTTACTGACCACGTCCACCAGCATGTGCAGGATGAAGGTGGGGGTCTTGTAGGTATCGTTCTCGACATAGCCCCACGACGCATTGCTGACCGAGGTGTCGGTCTGCCAATGGGTGGGATGGATGCCGGTGAGCTGGCCGCGCTCGATATCCAGCGTACCGGCGCCGGACGGGAACGCACCGAGCTTGTAGTTCACCACCACGCCGTCGCCGCGCTCGGCGCCGTGGTTGTAGTAGTAGGAAAGCATCGTTGGCAGCGTGCTGCGGAATGTCGGATGCGCGATCCACCAATCGAAGTAGATCAGCTCCGGTTGGTAGCGATCGATCAGCTCGGTGGTGCGCGCCAGCCAGTCGTCCAGCCACGCCTGCGAGACCGGTGTCCAGTCGTTGTGCACATCGGCATCGTCCTTGCCGGGCAGGCGCACCTGCGCCGGGCCATACAGATCGGCGTAGCGTGGATCGTTGACGTCGGAGTCGAAATGGCGGCCGCCATCGAAGAACCAGTCGTGCTCGGCACGGTGTGAGGACAGGCCGAAGTGCAGCCCTTCGGCGCGGATCGCCTTGGATAGCTCGCCCAGCAGGTCGCGCTTGGGTCCCATCTTCACTGCCGTCCAGTCGGACAACTGCGAGTCGTACAGTGCAAAGCCGTCATGGTGTTCGGCCACCGGTACGACGTAGCGAGCACCCGCGTCACGGAACAGTTGGGCCCAGCCCTGCGGATCGAACTTGGGCGCGGTGAACAGCGGGATCAGGTCCTTATAGCCGAACGTCGAGTGCGGCCCGTAGGTAGCGATATGGTGGGCGAAATCCTTGCTGCCCTGCTGATACATGTTGCGCGAATACCATTCGTTGCCGAACGCCGGCACCGAGAACACGCCCCAATGGATGAAGATGCCGAACTTGGCATTGTCGTACCACGCGGGCGACTGGTAGTTCTTCAGCGAGGTCCAGTCGGGCCGGAACGGCCCCTTGCGCGCCCCGGCGTCGGCTTCGCGCACCAGGCGCGTGCGCTCCGGCGCGTAACGAGCGGTGGCTTGCAGCCACTGCTGGTCGATCTGGTCGGGGGTGAGCGTGGTGGCGGTTGGGGCGGTGGGGGAGGGTGTGGCGGCGGTGGCTGCACCAGATAATGCAAGTAGCGCACCCAACGCGCCGGCGAGGCTGTGGCGTGTGATCCCCCCATGGCGGCAGTTAGTGGGCGCGCGGACGCGGCTGTCGGTCGTCATGGCACTACACTCCTGATCGGGTCGCGTGCGGCCGGCCCTTTACTCTGAAGAATGCAAAAAAAAGGCGCGCCATCGCAGATGGCGCGCCTGTCGGATCAGAACTTGATGTTGAGTGCCGCCTGGTAGTTACGACCGCTCTTGTACAGGCCAAGCGGCGCGCGCGGCTCGGTGTCGTAGGAGTAGTACGTGTCGTCCAGAAGGTTGGTGGCGCTGATCCGCAGTCCGACGTTGTCGTTGAACTCGTAGCCCAGCGTCAGGTCCAGTTGCTTGTAGGAATCAGTAAAGACATTGGCGTTCTGGCGACCGATCTGGGTGAAGTACTCCGAACGCCAGCTGTAGTTGACACGCACGCTGTACGGTCCCTTTTCGAAGTACGGGGTGATCGTATAAGCGTTCTTGGAGACGTAGGGCAGGGACAGGTCCGAGCTGCTGGTCGTGTCTGTGTAGGTGTAGTTGGCGTTGATGCCAAAGCCGTTGTCGAAGGCCTGCTGATAGATCAACGACACGCCGGTCGCCTTGGCGTCGGAGACGTTGACCGGGCGGCTGATCGAATACACCTGCGGATTGTTGTAGTAAATGCTG
>JAATFS010000400.1 GCA_015655035.1 Lysobacterales bacterium
AGGTCGCCGACGTGGTCGTAGCTATCGGCGACCAGCCAGTCGGCGACGCCGGCAGCCTCGGCGATCCACTCGCGCAGTTCGCCGCTGGCGGCGATACGCGCGCGCGCGCTGGCGACCTTGCCGCCGCTGAGCAGGAACAACGCCCAGGCGGCATCGTGCGCCGGCGCTTGACGGAAGTAGTCGACCAGCGCGGCGCGCTTGTCCAGTGTGCCGGTGCTGCGGTCCAGCGTGCGGTAGAGCGCGGCGAAGCGTTTCACTGCGGCCTACGCCTGCGCGCAGGCGTGCGTGGCCGGCGCCAACCGACGCGGGTACCGGACAGCGGTGTCATTGTTCGTCTCCGAAGTCGGTCCGAAAGGCCTCGGCGGCAACGCCGTGCTCGCACAGATGGCGGATCAAGGCGTCGGTATTGCCATGGGTGGCGATCACGCGGCGGGCGCCGGTCTGTTCGATCGTACGCAGCAGGTCGGGCCAGTCGGCATGATCGGACACCACGAATCCGCGATCGTAGTTGCGGCGGCGGCGATTGCCGCGCAGGCGCATCCAGCCCGAGGCGAAGCCTTGCTGCGCGTGCCGGAAGCGACGCATCCAGGCGCTGCCGGCAGCCGACGGCGGCGCCAGCACCAACTGCCCGGCGTAGTCGGTGCCCCGGGCCTGTTCGGTGACCGGTCGGGTCTCGGGCAACACTATCCCGGCTTGGCGATACACCTCCACGCCGGCAGCGATCGCGCCATGCAACAGCACCGGCTGGGCGTCCCAGGCCATCAGTTCGGCCAGTACCCGCTGGGCCTTGCCGAGCGCATAGCAGAACAGCACTGCGGCCTCGCCGCGCTCGCCGCATTCGCGCCGCCAGTCGGCGATATCGGCGGCCACGCTCGGGGTGGGTGGCCAGCGATAGACCGGCAGGCCGAACGTGGCCTCGGTGATGAAGGTATCGCAGCGCACCACCTCGAATGGCGCGCAGGTAGGGTCCAGCTGGCGCTTGTAGTCGCCCGAGGCCACCCAGATCTCGCCATCCACCTCGATGCGTACCTGGGCCGAGCCGAGTACGTGACCGGCCGGATGCAGCGAGACGCGTGCCTGCCCGAGCGTGAACGGCTCGCCGTAGGCGTGCGCGTGGTAGGTCTGCTCGCCCAGGCGCCAGCGCAGGATCGGCAGGCTGCCCGACGCGCAGTGGTACTGGCCCATGCCGCTGCGCGCATGGTCGCTGTGGCCGTGGGTGACGACCGCGCGCGGTACCGGCCGCCAGGGATCGATGTGGAAGTCGCCTCGAGGGCAGTACAGCCCTTCCGGGCGCAGTACCACCAGGTCGTCTCGGTTGTGATTGGCCATGCTCGAACTCTGGCCAATGGCCTGTGCAGATCGTGAGAATCCGCAGCGTGAATGCGGCCAGCCCGGCACGATCAGCCACAATGGGCCGTCGCGAACGCAAAGGAACGCTCATGAGCCCACCGCTGCCACCTTTCGAGACTCATACCGTCGAGAACCAGCCGCCGCCGTTCGAGCCACGCGACCTCTGGCGCGACGATGTGGTGCTGCGCGACGCGGTAGAGCGCGAAGGCGCGGGCGAATTCGCTGCGCGGGTGGCAGCCTACGGCGCATTGGCAGGCGACGAGCTGTACCGGATCGGGTTCGATGCCAACCGCGATCGTCCACGCCTGCGTAGCCACGATCGCCATGGCCAGCGCATCGATAGCGTGGAATTCCATCCCGCCTATCACCGGCTGCTGGAGGTGGCCAAGCAGCACGGTGTGGCTGGCCTGTCCTGGCAGTTGCCGCGCCCCGGCGCGCATGTTGCGCGCGCGGCGCTGAGCTATCTGCACCACCAGGCCGAGGCCGGGACCAGCTGCCCGCTGACCATGACCCACGCGGCGGTCGCCGTGCTCCGGCGCGATCCGGCCTTGCGCGAATGGGCCGACAAGGCCGCTGCGCCGCATTACGACCCGCGCGATCTTCCGATCCAGGCCAAGACCGGCCTCACCGTGGGCATGGGCATGACCGAAAAGCAAGGGGGCTCGGACGTGCGCGCCAATACCACCATGGCCACGCCGTTGGGGGCGGCCGGCGAATACCGGCTGGTCGGACACAAATGGTTCTTCTCCGCGCCGATGTCCGACGGCTTCCTGGTACTGGCACAGGCGCCTGGTGGCCTGAGCTGCTTTCTGCTGCCGCGCCGGCTAGCGGAGGGCGAGCGCAATGCGTTCCGCCTGCTGCGGTTGAAGGACAAGCTGGGTGACTGGTCCAATGCCTCCAGCGAAGTCGAGTTCTGCGGCAGCTGGGCGCGCCGGGTCGGCGAAGAGGGGCGCGGCGTGGCCACCATCATCGGCATGGTGATGCTGACGCGGCTGGACTGCATGCTTGGTGCAGCAGCGCAGATGCGCATGGCGTTCGCGCACGCATTGCATCACGCCCGCCACCGCCGCAGCTTCGGCAAGCCACTGCTCGCGCATGCGCTGATGCGCAACGTGCTGACCGACCTGGCGATCGAGTCGGAAGCAGCTACCGCCTTCGCGTTGCGGGTGGCGCGTGCGGTGGACGCGGCCGAGCGCGATCCGGCCGAGGCAGCATTCGCGCGCGTGGCCACCGCGCTGGGCAAGTACTGGTTGTGCAAGCGTGCGCCGGCCTTCGTCAACGAGGCGCAGGAGTGCCTGGGCGGCGCGGGCTATGTCGAGGAGTCGATCCTGCCGCGACTGTACCGGCAGGCGCCGCTGAACTCGATATGGGAGGGCAGCGGCAACATTCAGTGCCTGGACGTGCTGCGTGCGCTGGACCGCGATGCCGAAGGCGGGGCGGCGCTGCTGAACGAGCTGGACGGCGCAGTCGACCTGGATCCGCGCTATGCCGATGCGGTGACCGCCCTGCGGCAACGGCTGGCTGCGGGCGGGATCGAAGAGTTCGACGGACGCGCGATCGCCGAGCAGCTCGTGCTCGCATTGCAGGCCGCCTTGCTGCTACGTACGCGCAGTCCGGTGGCGGCGACATTCGTCGCCAGCCGCGTCGCGGGCGCGCATGGGCTTGCATTCGGAACGTTGCGCGGCGACGTGGACAGCGCCGCGACACTGCAGCGCGCGTTGCCTTAGCCTGCCGTGGGCCATGCTCCTGGCTTCAATGGCGCACCCCGCGCCGCCCGGCACGCACTTCGTTGGCCTCCACCGACAGCGTGAAGCGGCGTTCGTCACCGCGCCGCATCGCGCCCACATCGATCACCTGGCGGCGGATTTCCTCGCCCTTGTCGTTATGG
>JAATFS010000437.1 GCA_015655035.1 Lysobacterales bacterium
ATCCATTTCACAGCACTGTCTCGCACATGTATGCATGCTGCTGCCTCTGAAATGAATAGTAAATAGTCATCTATTTATTTTCGACTCAACAGATCTTCTTGGCAGTGCTTGCGCGGCCTTGGCCATTGCTGCTGGATCCATCCATGCGCCCGCGTCGGCGCTCATCGTGAAGCTCCCAACGTACGCGCCAGACCAGGGCATTTCTCTAAGAGAAAACACTCACCTTCGCGCGTAGAGCTCACTTATTCAACAGTGCCGAATTTCCGATGGCGCTGCATTCGAGGCAATAATGTTCCCCAAGGCACTCTTCACCGCCGCTATCGCAGTGGCGGGCCAGATAGCATCTGCGCAACAGTTTTCTCCTGGGGTCGGGGCACAGTTACAGCAAATCCCTCCTGTCGTCCGGCCGGAGAAGCTTGCGCCCGATCTCATTATCGAACGCAACAAGCCGCCGGCCGACACCACTACCGGTGGGGCTCGTATTCGGGTCGACGCCCTGCATGTCACCGGACAAACGTTGTATTCGGAGGACGAACTGATTGCCATCTCCGGATTCGTCGCCGGACACGATATGAATCTCGGCGAACTGCGCGCCCTGGCCGAACGAATAACCGACTTCTATAACGCGCACGGCTATTTTCTCGCTCAAGCCTATCTTCCGGCACAGGATATTGCGCATAAGCAGATCACGATCGGCGTGATCGAAGGGCGTTATGGCACCGTTGCGATACATAACGACAGCCATTTTTCCAGCGAAAGGGCCGAGCGGATGCTGTCGGGGATAGACAGCGGCGACATCGTCGCCACCGCGCCACTGGAACGACGCCTGTTGCTGCTGTCCGACGTCCCGGGCGTACGCGTGAACTCGACCCTGTCGCCAGGCACCGCCGCCGGCACGTCCGACCTGGCAGTGGATCTGGGCCGCGCGCCGGCGTTCGACGGCAGCATCGAGGCCGACAACGCCGGCAACCGCTACACCGGCACCTATCGTGTCGGCGGCACCCTCAACTGGAACGATCCGAGCGGCATCGGCGACCAGCTCAGCTTGCGCCTGCTGGGTTCCAACAGCGGTCTTGGCTATGGCCGACTTGCGTATGTGGCACCTGTGGGCAAGGTGTCGCTCGGCGCCGCCTACACTCACCTGCGCTATGACCTTGGCCGCGAATTCCGCAGCCTGGATGCCGATGGCACCGCCGACATCGCCAGCGTGTTCGCCAGCTATCCGCTGATCCGCTCACGCAAGCTCAATCTCTACCTGGTGGGCGGCATCGACCGCATGCAGCTGCGTGACGACATCGGCCTGGTCTCCTCCAGCTCCAGGCGAACCAATACGAGGGGGTCGATCGGGTTGAGCGGGGACAGCCGCGACCGTAGTGGCTGGAACGTGTTCTCCGCCAGCGTGGGCGTGGGCAAGCTGCATTTCAAGGATCCGGTCGAGCGCGCCGACGATGCGCAGAGCGCTCGCAGCGAAGGCAGCTTCAGCAAGCTGGAAGCCAGCGCCGCGCGCCTGCAGCGCATTTCAGATCCGTTCTCGCTGTATGCCGCCATCCGCGGACAGATCGCCTTCGACAATCTCGACAGTTCCGAGAAGATGGAGCTCGGCGGCGCCTATGCGGTACGCGCCTATCCGGAAGGCGAAGCCTATGGCGACCAGGGCTACGTGGCGACGCTGGAAGCGCGCCTTGCGCTGGATCGTTGGACCACCGCGCTACCGGGTCGATTCCAGCTGATCGGCTTCGTCGATACCGGTGAGGTGGAATATGCCCACGATCCTTGGTTCGTCGGATCGAATCATTCCCGACGCAGTGGCATCGGCGCCGGCCTCGACTGGGCCGGCCCTGCTGGCTTCAACGTTCGCGCCAGCTACGCGCACACGCTCGGCAGCCAGCCGGTGACCTCCGGCCCCGACGATTCCAGTCGCGTCTGGTTCCAGATATCCAAGCTGTTCTGATGTTGCCCGAGCACCGGCACGTCACCGCGAACGTTTACTACGCATTGAAGGATATCGTCATGATCCACTCCCCCATCGCTCGCTCCCCTCCCCTGGGGCCGCTCGATTTCCCATTCCGCCCGACACTCCTGGCACGGGTCATCCGCCTAGTCATGCAAAGCCTGGGCGCTTCCGCGCTGCTAGCCTCTGCCGCGCATGCGCAGGAGCTGCCGAGCGGAGGCATCGTCACCGCCGGCAATGCGGCCATAGCTACAGGCGCGCAGAAGGTCACCGTCACGCAGTCCAGCGCCGCCGCCGCGATCAACTGGCACGACTTCTCGATCGGCAAGGACAACAGCGTCGTCTTCGTCCAGCCCAACAGCAGCGCGGTCGCGCTCAACCGGGTGACGGGCGCCGATCCGTCGGTGATCCTCGGCAAGCTCAGCGCCAATGGCAAGGTGTTCCTGGTCAATAGCAACGGCATTGTGTTCGGCAAGAGCGCCAACGTGAATGTCGGCGGCCTGGTCGCCTCTACGCTGAATATCTCGGACGCCGACTTCATGGCGGGCAACTACACGTTCTCCGGCACCGGCGGCAGTGTTCTCAACCAGGGCTCGATCGTCGCCAACCGTGGCTATGTCGCCCTGCTTGGCGCAACGGTCGACAACCAGGGGCTGATCCAGGCCAATCTAGGTACCGTAGCGCTGGCCGCTGGTAATGCCATCACGCTCGATGTGGCCGGAGACGGCTTGCTCAACGTCGCCGTCGACACCGGCGCGGTCAACGCGCTGGTGCAAAACGGTGGATTGCTTCGCGCCAATGGCGGGGCAGTAGTGATGACGGCCCAGGCCGCCGGCCAACTGCTCAAGACAGTGGTCAACAATACCGGCGTGATCGAGGCCCGTTCGATTCAGAACAGGCCCGGCAGCATCAGGCTGCTCGGCGACATGTCCACCGGCACGGTGACTGTCGGTGGCACCCTCGATGCCAGCGCCGCCGATCGCGGCGATGGCGGTTTCATCGATACCTCCGCCGCACACGTGGATATCGCAGACAGCGCAAACATCAGCACCGCCAGCCGGTTCGGCACGACCGGGACCTGGCTGATCGATCCGCAGGACTTCACCATCGCCGCAGACGGCAATATTTCCGGCGACACGCTGTCGGCGCTACTCGTCACCAACAGCGTCGTGATCAGTACCTTGACCGGACTCGATACAGAGGTTGCCGGCACCCCGCCCGTCACCGATCTCTATACCGACGTCACCGGCAACGGCGATATCAACGTCAACGAAGCAATCGCCTGGACCGCATCCCCAAGTACCACGACATTGACCTTCAACGCGACCCGCGACCTGAACGTCAACGCCGCGATCACCGCGACCAACGGTAACGTGGTGGCCTGCTGCGGACGCGACGTGAACGTCAATGCAGCCATCACCACCACCAACGGCAGCGTCCTGCTGAGTTCCGGACGCGATGTGAACATCAACCCGGTGGGGTTCAACGCAGTCAAT
>JAATFS010000441.1 GCA_015655035.1 Lysobacterales bacterium
CGGCGCTGCGCGCCACCTTCTCCCGCGTGCGAGAGAAGGTGCCCGAAGGGCGGATGAGGGCGCTCCTCCTCAGTCAGCCGCCCAGCCAGCCGAGACCGAATGCCAGACACCTTTGCGACCCGACTGCTGACCTGGTTCGACCACCACGGCCGCCACGACCTGCCCTGGCAGCATCCGCGCAGCCCGTATCGTGTCTGGCTGTCGGAAATCATGCTGCAACAGACCCAGGTGAGCACGGTCATCCCGTACTTCCTGCGCTTCCTCGAGCATTTCCCCACCTTGCCGGATTTGGCCGCCGCCAGCAACGACGCGGTGATGGCGCAATGGGCCGGACTGGGCTACTACGCCCGCGCCCGCAACCTGCATGCCGCCGCCAAGCTATGCGTGGAGCTTCATGATGGCGACCTGCCACGCGACTTCGATGCACTGCTCGCGCTGCCCGGGATCGGCCGCAGCACCGCCGGTGCGATCCTGAGCCAGGCCTGGAACGAGCGCGCCGCCATCCTCGATGGCAACGTCAAGCGCGTACTCACCCGCTACCACGGCATTGCCGGCTACCCCGGCACGCCGGCCATCGAGAAGCAACTGTGGGCGCTCGCCATTAGCCATGCGCAGCACCCGCCCATCACACGCCTGGCCGACTACACCCAGGCGCAGATGGACTTCGGCGCCACCCTGTGCACCCGCGCCAATCCTGCCTGCGTGCTGTGCCCCTTGCAGGACGATTGCGTCGCCCGCCGCGACGGCCTGACCGAGGCACTGCCCACACCCAAGCCCGGCAAGATCCTGCCCGAACGCGAAGCGGTGGCACTGCTGCTGCAAAACGCGCAGGGCGAGTTGCTGCTCAACCGCCGCCCACCGGTCGGCATCTGGGCCTCGCTATGGACGCTGCCGCAGGCCGACACCGACAGCGCCATGCGCACCTGGTTCGCGCGCGAGATCGAGGGCGACTATGACGCCGCCGAAACGATGCCGGTCATCATCCACACCTTCAGCCACTATCGCCTGCACCTGCAGCCGCTACGCCTGCGCAAGGTCGCCCTGCGCGACGCGGTACGCGACAATGACGCACTACGCTGGGTGCCGCGTGCCGGCCTGTCCGCGCTCGGCCTGCCCGCTCCGATCCGCAAACTGCTCGACCGCCTCTGACCCACGTCTAGGCTCCACCAGGAACCGCCATGCCCCGCACCGTCTTCTGCCAGTACCAGCAAACCGAGACCGAAGGCCTCGACTACGTGCCGTATCCCGGCGAACTGGGCCAGCGCATATTCGCCGGCATCGGCAAGAGCGCATGGAGCGCATGGCTGGCGCACCAGACCATGCTGATCAACGAAAACCGGCTGTCCCCGCGCGATCCCAAGCACCGCGCGTTCCTCGAAGCGGAGCTGGAGAAGTTCCTGTTCCAGCACAACGCCGCCAAGCCGGATGGCTACGTGGCGCCCGAGCAGGCTTCCTGAGCGGAACGCACGCCTAAAAGCACGCACGTCCAGAAAAGCCGCCCGGGCACGCAGGTCAGCCGCGTTGCCGGGATCGCCGGGCCGCGTGATTGCCTGCCATCAACCGCCTGGCGCGCGGCGCTCGCGCTCCTGCAACTTGGCCTCGCGCAATTCGTTCTCCGACACCTTCAATGCCTTCACGTCCAACGGACGGATGGTCTGGATCCGGCACGGGATGCGGATCGTCTCCGGGCCACCCAGCACGATCACCTGGTCGAACCGTGCCGAGACCTGGCTGAACTGGTGAGTGATGCTGATCGCCGGTGCGAAATCCAGATCGCTGCAACGACTGCCCAGCTCAAGCAGATAGGCCTGGTTGGGCCGCGTCCACACCGCCAGCGCGCTATCGCCCAGCGCCGTCCAGCCACTGAGGCTGTTGAAGTACTGGAATTCCTTTACCGGTGCGCCTGCATGCGCGCGATACAACGCCAGCCGCTCATCGTCGGAAATCCGACCGGTCGCGCAGCCGGCCAGCATCAGCGCCATTGTCGCTGCCACCGCTATCGTCTTCATCGTTCCAACTCGCTTGTCTGAAACCGGCGGTAGCATGCGCTCGCTTGTTTCGCCGGCAGCTGAAGCGAGAGCCCTACCGCCCGGGCAACTGCCGGCCTCCCGGACCGACGACAGGCGGGTTGACGCGACTGCGACACTTGTCGCACAGTTGTGACATTCGTCGCCACAGGCAATCCACCATGATCCGTCCCTCCAATGCCGAACTGGAATTGCTCAAGTGCCTGTGGCGCGTGGACGCATGCAGCGCGCGCGCGCTGCATGATCAGGCCGCGCCAGCGCTGGACTGGTCGTATTCCTCCACCCGCAAGACCCTGGAGCGCATGGTGGACAAGGGCCTGGTCGCCGAAACCCAGCAGCATGGCGTCAACGTCTATCGTGCCGCTGTCGGCAAGGTATCCACATTGGCGGCGCTGAGCAGCGACTTCGCCCGCCGCGTGCTGGAAATCGATGGACCGCTTCCGGCGCAGGCCTTCGCCGATAGCCGCCTGCTCAATGCCGACGAGATCGACGAACTCGAAGCGATGCTGCGCCAGGATCCGCCCGAGGCCAAGCCATGAGCACGCCCGCCCTGCACGCCTGGCTGTTCTGCGCCATCGCCAGTGTTCCGCTCGCGCTGCTGGCCTGGCTTATCGGCAGCGGCATGCATCGCGTCTTGCGCCTGTCGCATGCGGCGGCGGGTTACTGGATCGGCGTATGGACGCTGGCCTGGCTTCCGGCCGCGCTGGCATTGCTGGTGTTGGCGCTACCCGCACCTTGGCAGCCAGCGTCCGACGCCTGGCCCACCGCCACACTGCCGCTGCCCACAGCACTGACCGTCGAGCCAGGACCGGCCGCGAGCCATTGGGATCTGCTCGCCGACAACTGGCCGCTGGCGATCACCGCGGTCTACCTCGGCGGTTTTGGCTGGAGCCTATGGCGGTGGGGCCGCAGCGCCCTCGGCTTGCGTCGATTGCGGCGTGCTTCCTCGTCGCTGTACAGCGAACGCCTGCCGGGCGCGCAGTGCAAGGCACAAGTCCGGCGCCTGGCGCGATCAGGCATTACTCTGCGCGTCACCCAGCAACCGACCAGCCCATTCGCACTGCGCTGGCCCCGCCCGACCATCCTGCTGCCGGCGGCGTTGCTGCAAGCTCTCGACGACCGCTCGCTGTACCTGGTGCTGCGCCATGAAGCCGCACACCTGGCCCGGCATGATCCACAGCGTGCAACGGCGATGCGCGTCATCCAGACACTGCTCTGGTTCAACCCGTTCCTGCATCGCATTGCCGGGCGCGTACAGGCCGCCGCCGAACTGGCCTGCGACGCCGCCGCGCTGGCCCCCGCGTCCATACAGGCGCGTCGTGGCTACGCCGAGGCCTATCTCGCCGCGCTACGTCTGTCCGCCGGCCAGGGCCTGGCCGCCAGCGCTTCCGCATTCTCTGGCCGCGATCCGGGCGGGCACCGCCTGCGCCTGAGTCAAATGCTGCAAGGCGACCGGCGGCGACGCCTGCATCCGCTGCTGGGGTTCGCGCTGGGTGCCGCCGCACTGGCCAGCGGGTCCGCGCTGGCGTTGGTCCAGGCACGCAGCCTCGCCCCAGTGCCACCTGCGCCGGTGGCGCAAGCCGCCGCGCTGCCTGCAAGCCCGTCAACGCCGGCCCCAGCCGCACCGCACTTTGGCTACCCGGTCGCGCAGCCCCGCGTGACCAGCCCGTTCGGCAATACCCGGCCACCCTATGTCCGCCCTCATCGCGGCCTGGATTTCGCCGCTCGGCGCGGCACCCCGGTGCTGGCGCCCGCCGATGGCATCGTCAGCACCGCTACCACCCAGTATCCCGGCGGAGCGCAATACGGATCGGTAGTCGTGCTCGACCATGGCAATGGCTGGCAATCGCTGTACGCGCACCTGGACAGTTTCGACGTCCACACCGGCCAGACGCTGCGGGCGGGCACGCGCATCGGACGCGCCGGCCGTACCGGCAAAGTCACCGGCGCGCACTTGCATCTGGAAATACTGCACTCCGGCAAGCGCATCGACCCGGCGCCGCTGCTGCACTAGCCACGGCGCCGGCACCGCCCGGCGCCACTCCCGTGTCTTTACACATGCCCCGATTGCGCGGGCAGGGCCAAGCCTTGCCCACGAATTGTCACAACCCACCGCATCGACAGGACGCTCATGCGCGCATCGCCAGCACTCCCCCACCCGCGTCTCCCGCATGCACTGCGCATCGCGCTGTTCACGGCGCTGGTGATCGACACCCCCTGTGGCTACGCGCAACAAGCTCCCGCGCCCCAAGGCATCCAGGCGATCGAAAAAGTACAGGTACACGCCAAGCGCCACGACCCCCGCCGCAACGACACCGCCAGCCGCATCGTGATCGAACGTGAGGCATTGACCGCCCAGGGCGACACCACCCTGGCCGATGCGATCAAGCGCCTTCCTGGCGTGACTGTCGAAGCAGGCGCACCCGGCAGCGGTGGCAGCATCGCCCTGCGCGGCCTGGGTGCCGGCTATACCCAGATACTGATCAATGGCCAGGCCGCGCCCGCCGGCCTGGACATCGGCCTGCTCGCGCCCGAGCAAGTGCAACGCGTGGAGATCCTGCGCACCGCCAGCGCCGACATGCGCAACGAGGGCATCGCCGGCACCCTCAACATCGTGCTCGCCGACAGCACCCGCACGGACAGCGACCACCTCAAGCTGGGCCTGCTGGACAACAACGGCCGGCAGACGCCGAACATGACCTGGAGCCACTCGCGGCGCCGCGAATTCAGCGACTACAGCGTTACCGCCAGCGCGACCCGGCGCGCCTTCCGGGTCGAGGAACACGGTGCCGAACAGGCAGTCGACGCTGCAGCAACGCCGGAATTGCTGCGCACCACCACAGTCGACGCGGAGGGCGTACGCAGCTCGCTATCACTGTCTCCCAGCCTGAATCTCACATTGGACAGCGGCGACCGACTCGGCTGGAAGACCTTCCTCGATGCCAGCGATACCGAGCGCCAGGCCGACATCGCCTGGATCACGTTACTGGGCGAAAACCTGCCGCACGCTCGCTATCTCCAGAACACCCATGCAACCGTGCAACAACTCCGCAGCGAGCTGGAATGGAGCCACGATTTCGACAACGCGGGCACACTCAAGCAGACGCTGAGCGTTGGCGGCAACCGCGAGCGCTCCCGCTTCCGCGAACGCGGCTACGACCCTGCCGGCAACCCAAGCCTGAGCGACCTCACCCGTGGCCGTATCGATACGCGCACTGCCAGCTCGCGCGGCAAGTACAGCCTGCCGCCGCACGCCGGACATGCACTGGAAGCCGGCTGGGAGCTTGGCGTCGAGCAGCGCGACGAATCCCGGCGACAACGACGCACCGATAGCGCAAGCGAATCGCCCGTCGCCGACGACCTGTCCTTCGATGCACGCGTAGTGCGCACCGCGCTGTTCCTGCAAGACGAATGGAGCCTCGCACCGCTGTGGTCGCTTTACCTGGGCATGCGTTGGGAACGCATCGACCTGCACAGCGACGGCAACCACTTCGCACAGGTACGCCAACGCGCCAACCTGCTGACGCCGGTACTGCAGGTCCTGTGGAAGCTTCCCGACGCCAAGGACCAGTTGCGGCTGGGCCTGAGCCGCAGCTACCGCGCACCCGAAATCCGCCAACTGATCCCGCGCCCCTACACCTCCACCAACAATCACGCGCTCAATCCCGACGAACAGGGCAATCCCGCACTACGCCCGGAACTGGCCACCGGCCTGGACCTGGCCTACGAAGCCTGGTTCGACGACGACGGCATGCTCAGCATCGGTGCCTACGCGCGCCGGATCGAGAACGTGATCCGCAGCGAGACCCGGCTATCGTCCGGGCGCTGGACGAGCACGCCGTTCAATGGCGGAAACGCCCGGACATGGGGCCTGGAACTGGAAGCCAAGCACGCATTCCCCTGGTCCGGCCACGCCCCGATCGAAACCCGCTTCAACCTCACCCGCAATTGGTCCACGCTCGACGACCTGCCCGGACCCGACGACCGCCTGGCCCGGCAACCCGAACTAAGCGGCAGCGTCTCCGTCGATCACCGGCTTGGCGCCCACTGGACCCTGGGTGGCAGCTATACCTATCGCAGCGGCGGCACCACCCGCATCGGCCTGCAACAGTACGGAAGCACGTCGACCCGTCACCAGCTCGACCTCTACGCTCGCCTGACCCTGCCCAACAAAGCACGGTTGCGCCTGAGCATCGCCGACCTGCTGCAGCAGGACATCGACAGCGGCGACCGCCGGACCGATGCCACCGGCAGCCAGTGGCTGGTGCGCAGCCGGCACTCGCCCCCGAGCCTGCGAGCCGACCTTGAAATGGATCTATGATCGAGCGCCATGGCCACTGCCTTGACCCTGCATAGGTATTTGCGCGCATCCACGCTACTGCTGTGCATGGCGCTGACTGGGGCTGCCGGTGCAGCCACGCCTCGCCCCATCGATATTGTCCACTACGTGGTCGAGCTGACGCCGGACCTTAGCAACGGACACATCCAGGGGCAGATGGTGATCCACTTCCGCGGCAGCGAAAGCACCAGCGACATCGTCACCCTCAACAGCGGTGCACTGGTAGTGGAGGCGGTCGAGTACGCCGGCAGGCCGCTGCGTTTCGAACAGGTCGATCAACAGCTGCAGATCCACCTGCCCCGCCCCGTGCGCGCAGGCCGACGCGGCACGCTTCGGCTCCGCTATCACGGAGCACCGGCATTCGGGCTGGAGTTCCATCCCGAGCGCCGCGAGCTCTACACCCTCTTCAGCACCAGCCAATGGATGGTCTGCATCGACGCGCCGGACGAACGCGCCACCCTCGATCTGGCATTGCTACTGCCGCCGGACCTGGTCGCGATCGGCAGCGGCCATCGAGCCCGCCGCGTGGCCGTCGGCAAGGGCCGGCTCCGCCACCGTTTCGAACTGAAGCAGCCAATGCCCAGCTATGTCTACGGCTTTGCCGCAGCCCCCTATACCGAGGTGATCACACAGCATCGCCATGGCAAGCTGCAACTGCTGTCGCGCCAGCGCTCGTCCGAGCAGCTGCGGCGCATCTTCGCGCACAGCGCGGACATGCTCGAGGTTTTTGGCAACATCGCCGGCACCCCTTACCGGGGCGATTACGCACAGGCACTGGTCGCACAGACGATCGGCCAGGAGCTGGCTGGCGCCGCATTGCTGTCAGAAGCCTATGGCGAAAAGCTGCTCGCCGATCCCGATGCCCTGGCGCTGATGGCACACGAAGCCGCGCACCAGTGGTGGGGCAACCGCATCACCTGCCGCGACTGGGGGCACTTCTGGCTCAATGAAGGCATGGCAACGTTCATGGCTGCGGTCTACCTGCAACGCCGTATCGGCGAGGACGCCTACCAGCGGCAGGTCAAGGCCTGGGCAGGCCGCGTGGCGCGGTTGCGCAACGAACACAAGGACCATCCGCTGATCTACGCCCGCTGGGACCGACCCAGCGCCGATGACCGCGCCGTGGTCTACCAGAAGGGCGCCTATGCACTGCATCGCTTGCGCCGACTGCTCGGCGAACACGCGTTCTGGACAGGGATCAGCGAATATTCCCGCAGCTACGATGGCCGCTCGGTGACCACCGCCGACTTGCAGCGCGCCATGGAGTCGGCAAGCGGACGCGATCTGAGCCGATTCTTTGCCGACTGGGCCGGCACCGCAGCACCCTGAATGCGCCGCCGCGCTGCGTTCGTGTCGCTGCCCCGCTCGGGCATCGCGCCACTCACACAGGCCTTGCCCTACCGTGCACCAGCAACGGCAGCTCGACAGCATGTAGAAATAATTCGAGCTCGCATGCGCAGCAAGTTCATACTCAAGCCAAGCCTAACCAAAGGAGCAACGATGCAAAGCGTGCGATGGCTGACCTTACGACTGAACAGCAAACAGAGCATCGGACCGGAATTGCTGCAGGAGTTCTGGTCCAGTGCCTGCGAATCCAACGGTGTGGCAGTAACGCGCGAGCGTACCGACCATGGCGTGAGCTATGGCCTGCATGCCGCCGCCGCCCTGGGCAATCCCCGCAAAGCCGAGCTGCGCATGCGCAAGCTGCTGGAAGAAGCGGGCTATGTGTTCTCGCTGAGCGCGCTGTCGCCCACCCGCTCGACGATGGTCTGAGCGAAACCCCGTACGCGGCGCCTCGCCCGTACCTGCTCGCCCCGAACCCGAGCGCACCTCATCGTCGCATACGGGCAGGCCCCGATTCCCGTAGCATGCCCCCCTTACCACGATTGCTCGTGCGTCTCGTCCGGCCGTCCCGGCGCCGTTTCGCTTCCTTCTCTTTGCCGCCAGCACCCCACGCGCGGCGCTATCCCCGGAAGCACCCATGTCGGGCTACCAGACTCAGATCCATGAGCTGACCTTCGGTCAGCAGAAGTACGTCATCCGTGCATTGGCCGATATCCAGCAATACGCAGATCCGGACAACACCGCAGCCGATGCCGGCATCTCGTCCGCGCAATGGAGTCTGTTCGGTCAAGTGTGGCCGGCCGGCCAATTGCTCGCCGAAGCCATGGCCACCCGCGACATTGCCGGCAAGCGCATCCTGGAGCTCGGCTGCGGCCTGGGCTTGTCCAGCCTCGTGTTGCGCATGCGCGGCGCCGACATCGTCGCCAGCGACTACCATCCGCTCGCGGAAGTGTTCCTGGCCTACAACGCCGCGCTGAACTCCCTCGAATCAGTGCCCTACCGCCAACTGGACTGGGAAAGTGGCCCCCGCGACATGGGCCAGTTCGACATGATCATCGCCAGCGACGTTCTGTATGAAGCCCGCCATTCCGCAATGCTCGCCGGCTTGATCCCCGCCCTGGCAAAACCGGTCTGCGAGATCGTGATCAGCGATCCCGGCCGAGGCAATGCCAATACGCTGTCGCGCAAGCTCGCCGACATCGGCTTCTCGTTGGTCGCTGGAGAACGCCAGGCCGCGCAGCGTACAAAGGCACCGCGCCTGTTCGTCTACCGTCGCGCCGCCGACAGCGGCTGGCCGGCCAGGAGCCGGTCTTCGCCTGCCATCAAAAATGGTCCAGCTGCGGATGCCTAGCACCCTTTAAGCTGCCCTGGGTGCCGCCTACGGCCGCACAGCTGGTAGGCCAATGATGCGCGATCGCGCGTTACAGGAATGTTCTCGGAAGGTTGCCGATCGCGCATCGCGTCGCGCTCGCGGGTCAGTCCCGATATGCCAGCTGAACAAATCCAGCACATTTTCAACACCAGGCGATAACGGCGCCAGACCCCTGTTTTTGCGGCCATCGCCGATACTTAGCCCTGATAGTGCATGTATCGAGACAGGAACATAAACCGTTTTCATGAATAAGCCGCTCAGCTAGGTCAAAGCGTCAGTCAGATTCGGCCGGCAAAAATGAATGCGTGTCCATAGCAGGGGATGGCACACGCAATTCAACCCGTATTGGTCCACCCCCATGGCCGCGATCATCGCACGCAGCCGCCAATAGGAGAGCCGCCTATGACCATGCTTGCCCACCTCTCGATTCAACGTTGTTTCCGCGGACAAGCGCCGCTTGCTCCCAGTAACGAGGACCGTTACCGCGCGCTGCGCAACGCCCTGCCCGTACACCTGGGCAATGCCGTGTTCTCGTTCGACCACAATGCCGCATCGGATCAGCGCGGCGTGTCAGAGCATGCATTGCTGCGACGATCCGGCACCTGACACCAGGTGCCGTCCACGCGATCGGGTTCGCGTCGGCATGCGCCCGGATAGCCGAGCGCAGCATTGAATCGCAGCGTTGTCGAAACGACTCGCATGGCGAGTCGCCAAGCCGACGACCCGCGCCGCAAATGAAGCCGCAAATGAAAAAGGGCCTGCATTTCTGCAAGCCCTTAAATTCAATGGTGGCCGAGGACGGAATCGAACCGCCGACACGGGGATTTTCAATCCCCTGCTCTACCAACTGAGCTACTCGGCCACTTCCGCAATGCAATACCTGCGTTGCGAGGACGCGCATCATAACGAGCATGTCGGATTTGGGCAAGCCTTGTGATGGAGCTCTTTACATGTCCGGGTTCCAGACGGCTACAACACAGCAATGCCGGGCCACTGCCCGGTGGCAGCGGATAGCCCTGCGCGCAGCATTCCCCACTGCCCCAACCGTACTGCGTAGTATGCTTGGCGGCAGACTTACTGCCGAGGAATTGCTCCATGTGCCTGTCCCGTGGCTTGATCGTTGGTCTGCTCTGTGGCCTGACCTTGAGCGCGTGCGGGGATGGCGTGGTGCGGCGCGTGTCCGAGCCCACCGCCAGCATCCAGCAGCTCACCGTGCACGCCGATGGCAGTTGGTCGCTGGACCTGCGTTTGCAGAACTACAGCAGCATCCCGATGCGATTCGAACGCGTGGCACTGGACATCACCGTCGGTGATCAGTCCGCCGGCAGGTTGGACCAGCCGATCGGCATCTCGATCGGCCCGGAGACCGCCGACGTGGTCACGGCAACCTTGCAGCCGTCTTCGCTGGCGCGCATCACCGTCGCCGATGTGCTCGCGCAGTGGCGCTCGCTGCCGTACCAACTGAAAGGCACGGTGTGGGCCTCGCCGCAGGACAAGAAGCAGCGCGATTTCGAAGTGGACGCCCGCAACACGCTCAATCCCGCACCAGGCCTGAGCGGCGTACTGCGCTGATCGCCTGCCTTGCCACCACCGTATCGCTACAGGACCTTCCATGAGCAGCTATTCCGCACCGCTGGCCGACATTCGTTTCGCGCTGTACGACGTGCTCGGCGTCGAGCCGCTGTTTGCTACGCTCGGCTATGCCGATGCCAGCCGCGACATCATCGATGCGGTACTGGAGGAAGCTGCGCGCTTCACCGGCACGGTGCTGGCGCCGCTCAACAGCGTGGGCGACGAAATCGGCTGTACCTTCGATACCGGCAGCCACGATGTCACCACCCCGCCGGGCTTCCGCCAGGCCTATTCGCAGTTCGTGGAAGGTGGCTGGACCGGACTCACCGCCGCACCCGAGCTGGGCGGCCAGGGCATGCCGCATACCTTGGGCGTGCCGCTCAACGAGATGATCAATGCCGCCAATCTCGCCTGGGGCAACTTCCCGTTGTTGTCGCATGGCGCGATCGAGGCGCTCAAGCATCACGGCGAGGCCTGGCAACAGGACGTGTTCCTCAAGCCGCTGATCGAGGGCCGCTGGACCGGCACGATGTGCCTCACCGAGCCGCACTGCGGCACCGACCTGGGCTTGCTCAAGACCCGTGCCGAACCCAATTCCGATGGCAGCTACGCGATCACCGGCACCAAGATCTTCATCACTGCCGGCGAACACGACCTCACTGACAACATCGTGCACCTGGTACTGGCCAAGCTGCCGGACGCCCCGCCCGGCGCCAAGGGCATCTCGCTGTTCGTCACCCCCAAGTTCAAGGTGGCGCGCGACGGCAACGTGGGCGAGCGCAACGCGCTGCACTGCGGCTCGATCGAGCACAAGATGGGCATCAAGGGCTCGGTCACCTGCGTGATGAATTTCGACGGCGCCCAGGGCTACCTCGTCGGACAGCCGCACAAGGGCTTGCAGGCGATGTTTACGATGATGAACACCGCGCGCCTGGGGGTGGGCCTGCAAGGCATCGGCCTGTCCGAGCGCGCCTACCAGAACGCACTGCGCTACGCGCGCGAGCGCCTGCAATCGCGCTCGCTCAGCGGCCCCAAGTTCCCCGACAAGCCCGCCGATCCGATCATCGTGCATCCGGACGTACGCCGCATGCTGCTGACGGTGAAGGCGCTGACCGAAGGCAGCCGGCTGCTGGCGCTGCATGCGGGCACCTTGATCGACGTCGCCCAGCGTGGCGCCGACCCACAGCAACGTGCCGATGCCGAAACGCTGGTCAGCTTCCTGACGCCGATTTCCAAGGCCTGCCAGACCGAATGGGGCGTGGAGAATACCTACCACGCGCTGCAATGCTTCGGTGGCCACGGCTATATCCGTGAACACGGAATGGAGCAGCTGTCGCGCGATGCCCGCATTACCACGCTGTACGAAGGCACCACCGGCATCCAGGCGCTGGACCTGATGGGCCGCAAGACCGCAGCCACGCAGGCGGCCGGGCTGAAGCTGTTCCTGGCCGAGATCGAGACGTTCGCCAAGGCCAACGACGGCGACGCCGCGCTGGCGGAATTCATCAAGCCGCTGCGCGACAAGGCCAGCGAATGGGCGATGCTCACCCGCGACATACTCGAACGCGCCTCCAAGAATCCCGAGGAAATCGGCGCGGCCAGCTACGACTATGCGTTCTACTCCGGCTACGTAGTGCTGGCGTACTGGTGGTCCCGCAGCGTGGCAGCGGCCAACGCCAGCTCCCAAAGCGAGGATTTCAAGCGCGCCAAGCGGGAGACCGCGCGTTTCTACTTCGCCCGCATCCTGCCGCGCACCTTGGCCCACGCCGCCATCATCCGCACCGGCGCCGCGCCGCTGCTGGCACTGGACGAGGCCTTGTTCGGAGCGTAATGCCGCCGCTGCGGATCCCGCCCTCGCGCGTCGTGGTTCAACGTTCCTCGACGCGCCGGTAGTCCAGTGGCGGGGCCTTTCGCTCCAGCAAGGGTTGGTAACGGAAGTCCGCTCCCCGGCGCCGCTCGAACTCCTGCCGCGCCTGCGTCACGATCTGCGGCGAACGGTACAGCGCGGTCGCGGCCAGGGCGAGTACCCGCGCCGCATTGAGCGCACCCTTTTCACCCACCGCGGCGCCGGAGGCGGCCACCGCCTGCCAGCTGTGTGCCGGCGTACCCGGCACCCACGTGGCAATGCTGAAACCGGCGGTGGGTACATTCCAGCTGACGTCGCCGACATCGGTGGAGGCCCCGCCCGCACCATCGACGCCGTACGCTTCGATGGCTGTGGCCTGCTGTAGCGGCGGGCGCCGCTCCAGGCTCTGCTGCAAGCGCTGGGCGAATGCCTGCTCGGCCGGCGAATAGACCACACCCCCGACTTCGCGCAGCGCCGCATCCACCACCCGGCCCAGGGTGTCGTTGGGCAGCAGTGCGAACACCCCGCCCGTCTGCTCGAACTCCACCCGCGTACCGGTGCCCAGTGCAGCGCCTTCGGCCGCCTTGCCGATGCGTTCGAATACCTCGCGCACTACCACCGGATCGGTGTGGCGCACGTAGTAATAGACCTCGGCACGATCAGGCACCACGTTGGGCGCGCGGCCACCGTCTGTGATGGCGTAGTGGATGCGGGTGCCGTCGGGCACGTGTTCGCGCATCAGGTTGGCCATGTAGTCCAGCGCCTCCACGCCGTCGAGCGCAGAGCGGCCCCGCTCCGGCGAGATCGCCGCGTGCGCGGACTTGCCGTGGAAATGGAACTTGCCGCTGATGTTGGCGAGGCTGGTCCCTTGCGCAGCAGAGTTGACGTCGTCCGGATGCCAATGCAGGACCAAGTCGACGTCCTCGAACAATCCGGCACGGGCCATGTAGACCTTGCCCGAACCGCCCTCCTCCGCTGGCGTGCCGTACACGCGGACCTCGCCCTCGCTGCCACTCTCGCGCAGCCAGCGGGCGATGGCCTGGCCCGCGCCCACTGCGGCAGCGGCGAACAGGTTGTGTCCACACGCCTGGCCGGCGTCCTGGCCGGCGATCGGCGCATGCTCGGGCTGCGCTGCCTGCGCCATGCCCGGCAGCGCATCCATCTCCGCCAGCAGCGCGATCACCGGTCCGTTGCCGCGCGAACCAGCGCGCGCAACGAAGGCGGTCGGGATGCCTGCCACGCCCGCCTGCACCGTGAAGCCGGCCTCGCGCAAGCGCTGCTGCAGCAGTTGCGATGATTGCGTTTCCAGGTAGCCCAGTTCGGGCTGCGCCCACAGCGCCTGCACGATCCGCGCCTGCTGCCCGGCATAGGCGTCCACCGCCGCCAGCACCTGGCTGTCGGATGCGCTGGCAGGCGCAGCCAGCAATGCCGCACACGCGGCCAACAGCGTGCTCCGGAAACCGCCCCCGGCACCGCTGCGAACCCACTGGATCGCCATCAATAGAACCTCACATCATCGAGTTCGAACCAGACCTTGTCGCCGGCCTGTCCCTGGGCGATGACCAGGGCCTGCAACACGTCATCACCGTGCCAGGATGGTCCCTGGCCCTGCTGCCGATACGGCGGCTGCCCCTGCAACTGCGCGAACGGGATATCGATCGTGCGCCAGCCTGGAGCGGCGCTCACCTCGGTAGTCCATCGGCGGCTGTCCAGCCCGCGAAACTCGACCCGCAGCCGCGAAACATCGCCGCGCACATCGAAGCGCAGCCCGCGATAGCCGCGCAGGTCCGCCGGCGCCACCGAGCCGCGCGTCAGCGGCAGCACCACCCCGGCGTAGGCCTCGGGCTTGTAGGACAGCCGTGCCTGCAGCGACAGCGCGCGCCCGCCGCCCTCGCGGTCGACCACCTCGGTGACCTGCACGCTGCGGTCGTTGCCGCCGTCGGCCTCGTCGGTGCGCAGGGTGTCCAGCGCGGTGCGGCCGTCACCGCGTTCGAAATCGTCCACCAGCGCCGCCACCGTCTGCGGCGGCAGCGAGGTCGCGCGGTTGCCCGCCGGCGTGCGCGTGCCGGGGCCGTACATCTGCTTGCCGGCCACGAATACGCGGCGAACGTTGCGGATGTCGCCGATGTCCTGCCACGGCTTGCCGGAAACCAGCAGCAGGTCGGCGCGCTTGCCCGGCTCCAGCGTGCCACGGTCGTCCAGGCCCGCCGCGCGGGCGCTGTTCGCCGTGCCGGCCTGGAGTGCTTCGGCCGGGGTCAGCCCGGCGCGCACCAGCAGTTCCAGCTCGTGCAGCGTGGCTTCGCCGTGAGGTGTCCCAGGCATGCCGGCGTCGGTACCGAGCGCGATCGGCACGCCCCCACGATGCAGCGTCGCGACGTTGGCCAGGGCCTTGGCGAAGTTGGCCTGGCGTTGACGCAGCACCGGGCTATCCGCATCGGCCGGCGGCTTCTGCCCCGGCTTGAGTGGCTCGTAGACCGCCAGCGTCGGTGCGTAATAGGTGCCGTGCTGGCGCATCGACGCGACCAGTTCAGCGTCGGCACCGGCATCGAGAATGCTGTGGGCGATCACGTCCACTCCGGCACGCGCGGCCTGCTTGCCACGGGCCAGGGTGACGGTGTGGGTATATACGCGCAGCGCGTGGGCGTGCGCCTCGTCCACCAGCGCCGTCAGCGTCGGCTCGTCCATGCTGCTGTTGTCTGGCGCATTGTTGTAGCGCCAGCCATCGTTGAACACCTTGATCAGGTCGGGGCGGTAGGCCACCACCGCGCGCACCGCGACGCGCGCGGCCTCCGGCGAATTGACCCAACGCGTGGTGGCCTCGTCGGCCCAGTCCGCGCCATGACCCAGCGGTGTGCTGATGCGCGCGGTGAAGCGCACGCTCGGCGCATCGATGGTATCCAGCCAGGCGCGCCTCGGCGCATACGCCTCCGGCGCCTGGTGGAAATCGTTCACCGTGGTCACGCCATGCACCAGGTAGGCATTGGCGATCTGCGGCAGCGCCGCCGGCTTGAAGTTGGGCGTCCAGTGGGTATGCAGGTCCAAGAGGCCAGGCAGCAACGCCAACCCCTGCGCATCGACCACCTGCATCCCCTTCTCCTGCGGCAGGCCCGGCGCGACCTTGGCGATGCGGCCCTCTTCATCCACCAGGACATCAGCGACACGGGGAACCTGTGCAGTGCCCTCGAACACGGTGGCGCCCCGGATCAGCAGCGGTGCGGCGGAGCCGGAAAACGCCTGCAACACCAGCGCCGGCAACAGCCACAGCCGTGCACGTGACTTGGACAGAGAAGACAGCTTGTTCATCGGTTTTCCTGTTGCAGGGAATCAGGGGCGCCAGCAGTGGTCGCATGACCCTGCGCGTGCGCGGGTGATACCGCTTGCGGCGGCGCCAGCAGGCGGATGATGTTGCCTTGGCGCTCGATCACCAGGCCCAGGCTAAGCGCCACGCTGTGGGCGAAGCCCGCCGGGTCGGTGGCCGAGTACAAGCCCATGATACGGCGCCCGCCGATACGTGGATCTTCGATGACGATACGTGTGTCGCTGTAGCGCAGGAACTGCGCGGCAGCCACCGACAAGGTGTCGCCATTGAACGCCAGCATGCCGTCGCGCCAGGCCAACGCCTGGCCTACGTCGGCCTGCTGCAACGGCTCCACGCGGATGCCGCGACCACGGTCGGAGAGAGCGCGGTGGTTGGCTACCAGGCGTGCCGGCGCGACACCGCCGCCGGTGTCGGCCACGTCCACCGTGCCTTCGCGCACCAGCACCTCCACGGCACTGTGGCGGCGCTGCAACAGGCTCACCGCAAAACTGGTACCGATCGCGGTGACCGAGGTATCGGCTGCGCGCACGATGAAGGGACGCTGGCGATCCTTGGCCACATCGAACAATGCCTCGCCGCGAAGCAGCGAAAGGTCGCGGCGATCGCGGCGGTATTGCACCCGGACCAGCGTGTCCGAATCCAGGGTGAGCGCCGAGCCATCGTCCAATGCCACCCGCAGCACCTCTCCCCGGCCCGTGCTGTACTCGTGCATATCCGCATCCAGCCGCTGCAAGCCCAGTCCCGCCAGCGACAGCACTGCCGCCAGCCCCACGCTCCAGCCCAGTACCCGCCGTGCCACACGCCGCGGCGCGGGCATCGCGGCAACCGGCACCGCCGGCGCCAGTGCGCGGGCGCGCGCAGTCCGCGCGAACACCGCATGGGCACGCGCATAGGCGCCGAAATGGCGCGGATCGGCGGCCAGCCAGGCATCGCGCGCGGCCCGTTCGCTCGCCGCCAGCGCTGCCCGGTCCTCGCGTGCAACCCACTGCGCGGCCAGGTCGTCGATGTCGTGTTTATCGTCTGCGTGCATGTTGCCGGTCCCTCAGCGCCCTAGCGCCCACTTGCGTGCCGTCCATTCCGGCCTCCGTCTTCATTGCGTCCATCAACAACCTGATGCCCTTGCAGACATGTTTCTCTACCGTGTTCTCGCTGATGCGCATGCGCTCGGCAATCTCACGTTGCGAGCAGCCTTCCACCCGCCGCAGCAGGAATGCCTGTCGGCATTTGTCGGGCAATTGCCCGATCAACTCCCACACCCGCCACAGTTCCTGCCGCGAGCTGGCCCGTTGCTCCGGCGAGGCATCCTCGCCGGGCAGCTGCAGTTGCTCGATGTCGGCCATCGCCTCGATCGACACCACCTGCGCCCGCCGCAGCTGCTGCAACACCACCGATTGCGCCACCGTATACAGATAAGCGCGCGGCTGGCGCACGTGCGAGACGTCGGGAAGCCCGGCCAGGATCGCGTAGGTCTCCTGCACCACGTCCTCCACGTCCTGGCGCAGCGGCACCCGCCGCGCCAACCAGTAGCGCAAATCCGGCTCGAACGGCAGCACATGCTCGGCCAGCCAGGCGGCACGACCGAATGGCAATGCGGTGCTCATACCGCCTTCTTCCGGCCAAGGCCATCCCGCAGCAGCGGCAGTACCGCCATCAGAACGCCTTGGTCACGTTGAGGTACCAGTAGCGCGGATACGGCTGGTACACCGAGGAGACGTAGCCATAGCTATCCGACGAGATCGGCGGGCGACGCCCTCCCAGGTTGTTCACTCCCAGCTTGACCGAGAGCCCGCCATACCAGCTCGCATCGCCAAGATCGTATTTGACGAAAGCATTGCCCAGCATCTGCGCCTTCACCTGCCAGTAGTTGCCTTCGTCGTCGCTCAGGCCTGTATCGATGAAACGGCCGACATAGCGGGCACTGCCACCGACAGTGAATCCACGATGGCTCCAGGTCAGCGTCGCCGAGCCCTTCCACTCCGGCTTGCCGTCCTGGCCAATCAGATTGCCGCCGCCAGCGATGTAAGTGGAGGCATCGATGACGCCGGCATCGCGCGCGGCGATCAGCACCGCGATATCGGGCGAGACATCGCGATAGAACTCGATCAAACGAGTGGCATCGATCGCCAGGTTGAAACGGCCGTAGCGCGTCTGCGGCGATCTCCAGTTGAAGCCGAAATCCACACCGCGCACGGTCTGCGGTTGCAGGTTGACGTACTGGTCGTTCACGTAGAGCACCCGCCCGGCCGGCGTCAGCCCGGTATTTTGGTAGCGGGCAATGTCGTCGAGCGTGGCCTCGGCGCGTACCACGTTGGGATTGCTCGAGCCCTGCATCCGCAACGCGTAGTCCAGGATCAACGCATTGCCCTCGCCAAACAGGCCGATGATGTCCTGCTGCTGGTACCTGTAATAGTCCATCGACAAGGTGAAGCGGCCGAATTGCTCGGGAATGAAGCGCGGCCGCCAAACCGCGCCAGCACTGAAATTCTCAGAGGTTTCCGGCTTCAGGTCGGGATTGCCGGCACGGCGCGCCGAGGTCGAAGCGCTGCGCGAGCAGTCGGAGAAGCTTTCGATGTCGGCGCTGCGCAGGTCGGCCTCGCACTGGATGTAGTCGGTGCGGCTGTTGGAGCGGGTGATCACCGAGGCGTTCACCTGCTCCAGGTTCGGCGCGCGGAAGCCCTTGGCCCAGGAGGTGCGCAGACTGAAGCCATCGAACAGTTCCCAACCCAGCGCCACCTTGGGCTTGGCCACGCTGCCGAAGTCGTCGTAATGCTCGGCGCGTCCCGCGACCTGCAAGTCCAGCGCGCGCACCAGCGGCACTTCCATCGCCGGCGCCACCAGCGGCACCGACACCTCGGCAAACAGGCCACTCACGGTGCGCTCACCATAGGTGTCCGGGTTCGGGCTGACGCCGTACATATCGCTGTCGTAGGTGGTGCCGGTGATGCTGTCGGTATAGGTCAGGGTGCCATCCACGCGCTGGTCGCGATTGTCGCGCTGGGTTTCCTTGCGCACTTCCAGGCCGGCGGCCATGCCGATGTCACCGGCCCAGCTCGACAACAGGTCCGGACGCGACACCTTGAGGTCCCAAAGCGCCAGCGTGGTTTCGGTCTTGCGCGTGACCTTCACAAAGAAATCGTCGAGCGCCTGGCTGTCGTTGCAGCCGCCGCAGAACGGGTTGTAGGCGCTGCTGCTGTTGTCGGCCAGGGCCTGCTGCAACAAGGTCATGCTCACCGCATCCTGCTCGTCGCGCACCTTCGCCGATGAGTACAGCAGTGCGCTCTCCCAGTCGAAACCCAGCGCTTGCCCGCGCAGCCCCACCAGGCCACGCAATTGCGTGTTGCTCACCTCGATCCGGGTGGGCCGCTCGAAGGCATAGCTGGAAATGGTCACCGGCAAGCCATCGGTGGAAAGGTTCAAGCCGGACAGCCGATTCAGATTGAGCGTGCCGTCGGCCAGGTAGCTGGCACCGAACGGATTCCAGTAGTTGGAAGCCGGCACCGTCACCGGCAGCGAGCTGATGCTGTTGACCGGGCTCTGCAAGCTGCTCGACTCGGACCGGTACAGCCCCAGTTCGCTGAAGAAGGTGACGCCGTTGTCCAGCTCGTACTTGGACGTCAGGAACAGGTTGAGCCTGTGCACGTCCGGCCGCACCGACAGCGGCCAACGCGCCTGCGCATCCGCGCGCAGGTTGCGGTCATCCCCCGAGTTGGCCTTGGAACCGGTACCGATGCATAGCCCCTCGGCGATGTCGCTGGCGCAGGCGGCATTGCTGTCTGGCTGCACGTGGAAGGCACCAGCCACGCTGGTGATCGCGCTGCCGTTGCGCGTCACCCGGGCGCCGGCGCTGAAGTTGCCCCAGCTGCTGGTGGTGTTGCGGTTATCCAGCGTGCTGTAGCCCTCGAACTCAGTGCCCGCGAAATCCGTCCGGCGGTCGGCGCTGCGCGTCCAGTCCTGGTCCAGCGAGTTCAAGCCGGTGGTCTGGTAGTAACTGAAGGCCAACGAGACATTGCCGCGCAGATCCCTGCTGTTCCTGCCCACCAGGCCGCTGACGCGGAAGTCGCGCTGGTCGGTGCCTTCGCCCACCCCGCGCTGCACGCTGACATTGCCGCCATCCACGTCGTCACGCAGCACGTTGTTGACCACGCCGGCCACCGCATCGGTGCCGTAGATCGCCGCCGCACCGTCCAGCAGCACCTCCACCCGCGACAGGTTGTCCACTGGGATGGCATTGGCATTGTAGGTCAGCACCGGCACCAACTGGTCGTCGGCCTGGCTGGTCGGATGCACCACGGTACGCCGGCCGTTGATCAGCACCAGCGTGTTGCCCACGCCCAGGCCACGCAGGTTGATCGAGGCAATGTCACCGCGCGCGTAGTTGGAGCTGTTGCCACCGTTGGCGCCACTGAAGCTCACATCGCCCATCTGCGGGATCGCCCGGTAGAGGTCGTCGCCGGACACCGCGCCGATGGCCTCGATCTGTTGCGCATCCAGCGTGGTGACCGGCAGCAACGTCGAGGCGTTGGCGCCCTTGATCTGGCTGCCCACCACGGTCACCTGGTCGAGCGTACTGACCTCCTGCGCCGACTCAGAAACCGATGCCGCCACGGCAGCAGCCGGCTCCGCCACGGCCGCCTGCGCCGGGCCCATCCCGATCAACCCCGCGCGCGAGGCCAGCAACGGCCCGTTGGCGCGCAACGTGATGGTGCGGCCGTCGTCGGCGGCTACCGCCAGCCCGGTGCCGGCGAGCAGTCGATGCAACGCCTGCCGGGTGGGCATCTGTCCCTTCAGTGCATCCACCCGGATCTGTTGGCCGCGCCCTTCGTTCGCTGGCGCGATGACCTGGATCCCGGCTTGCCGCGCGAATACCGGCAGCACCTCCTCGATGCGGCCGGCCTCGATATCGAAGCGGGCCTGCTGCGCGAACGCCGGCAGGGCCAGGCAGAGTGTCGCGGCGGTCAGGCACTGGCGAATGGCCCGGGTCAAGGGCGGCAGCTTGGATGGACGCATTGAATCTTTTTCCCCATTGCGAATTGTGGATGGAAGCGAAGCGGATTCCCTCAGTTGAAGTCAGATGCGCAAGCAGCCGGCTTCCGCCACTCCTACCCGCGTTTTTCACCTCGTGACCACAGCGGGGTCGAGCGCGCGGCTGGATCCGCCGTCCGGATTCCCGCTGCGATCCCCGTCATCCCCGCGGCGATCATCTGACGCGACGGCGCTCATGCGCCACCAAGTACCCAAATCGTAACGATTCGGGTATAAGCTGTTTTACCGATGGAGACAGACACAACAACGCTTGGTCTGATCAATGCGGGTGCTGGATCAGCCCCGTTCTCGTCCGCGTCGCCGTTGCTTTCGCCCTCGGCCAGCCCGGTGCGGCTGCTGTCGCTCGATGCGCACGGCCGGGTGCTCGACTGGATCAACTGGCAAGACGCCGCCTGCCTCTACGCTCGCGATGCTGTGTCCTGGACCCTTGGTGATCCCTGCCTGCATATCCATGGCGGCACCTCACGGCTCACCGGCGAGCGCAGCGTCATCGATCTGCACCCGATCATTGCCGCCCGCGGACATGCCCGCTCGCGCGCACTGGCGCCCACTCCGTCACTGAGCAATACCGCGCTATTCGCGCGGGATTCGCAGCTATGCCTGTATTGCGGCCAGCAGTTCAGTCGCGCCCACCTGACCCGCGACCACGTAATGCCGATCTCCAAAGGCGGCCTCGATATCTGGGAAAACGTGGTCACCGCCTGCTTCCATTGCAACTCGCGCAAAGCCAACCGCACGCCGCAACAGGCCAGCATGCCGCTATTGGCCGTTCCCTACCGGCCGAGCTGGATCGAGCACCTGATCCTGTCCAATCGCAACATCCTGGCCGACCAGATGGCATTCCTGAAGGCCCAGCTGCCGAAGCGTTCCAAGCTCGCCGTCTAGGCGCAAACGCACTGCTGGCGGGCCTTTGCGCCAATCTGCACGGCTGCTGCACCATCACCGCATACTGACACCTGAACCGGTTTGCTTGCCGGGCCTCCTTACGGGGGGGAAAATGCTTCCTCAGCTGACAGCCACGACGATGATCGATCCCACCCGCTATCCGCGCCTGGCGCGCATCCAAACTCCCGACGATCTGCGCACCTTCGGCGAAGACGAGCTCATCACGATCGCCGGCGAACTGCGCGCCTACCTGATCGAATCGGTGGGCAAGAGCGGCGGCCACTTCGCCGCCGGCCTGGGCGTCATCGAACTCACCGTGGCATTGCACTATCTGTACCAGACCCCGGTGGACCAGGTGGTCTGGGATGTCGGCCACCAGACCTATCCGCACAAGATCCTCACTGGCCGCCGCGACCAGATCCACACGGTCAAGCAAAAGGACGGCGTGGCGCCATTCCCCAAGCGTGAGGAAAGCATCTACGACACCTTCGGCGTCGGCCACTCATCCACGTCGATCTCGGCAGCGCTGGGCATGGCGATCGCGGCGCAACAGGCCGGCGACGAGCGCAAGGTCGTGGCGGTGATCGGCGACGGCGCGATGACCGCCGGCATGGTCTACGAGGCGCTGAACCACGCCGGCGGCATGGAGCCGGAGCCGAATCTGCTGGTGATCCTCAACGACAACCGCATGTCGATTTCCGAAGCGGTCGGCGGCCTGACCAAGATGCTCGGCCGTGCCACCGGCAGCCGCACCCTCAACGCGATCCGCGAGGGCGGCAAGAAGATCCTGGGCGACAAGAAGAACAACCCCACCGCGCGCTTCGTGCGGCGCTGGGAAGAACACTGGAAAGGCATGTTCGTGCCGTCCACGCTATTCGAGGAAATGGGCTTCCACTACACCGGGCCGATCGACGGCCATGACCTGCCTGCGCTGCTGTCCACGCTGAAGACGCTGAAGGGCTCCAAGGGCCCCAAGCTGCTGCACGTGATCACCACCAAGGGTAAGGGCTACGAACTGGCCGAGAGCGACCAGATCGGCTATCACGCCGTCGGCCCATTCGATCCCAGCAAGGGTCTGATTGCCAAGTCCGGCGTAAAGAAGCCCACCTACACCGATATCTTCAGCGACTGGGTGTGCGACATGGCGGCCGCCAACCCCAAGCTGCTGGTGATCACGCCAGCAATGCGCGAAGGCTCGGGGCTGGTACGTTTCAGCAAGGAATACCCCCAGCGCTATTTCGACGTCGCCATCGCCGAACAGCACGCCGTGACCCTGGCCGCCGGCATGGCGACCCAGGGCGCCAAGCCGGTCGTGGCGATCTATTCGACCTTCCTGCAACGTGGCTACGACCAATTGGTCCACGACGTGGCGGTGCAGAAGCTGGACGTGCTGTTCGCGATCGATCGCGGCGGCGTGGTCGGCCCCGATGGTGCCACCCACGCCGGCAACCTGGATCTGAGCTTCCTGCGCTGCGTGCCGCACATGGTGGTGATGGCGCCGGCCGACGAGGCCGAGTGCCGGCAGATGCTCAGCACCGGCCTGCATTACCAAGGCCCGGCCGCCGTGCGCTATCCGCGCGGCACCGGTCCGGGCGTGGTCCCGGCGACCGCGCTGGACACGCTGCCGATCGGCAAGGCGCAGTTGCGCCAGGCTGGCTCGCAGCTGGCGTTGCTCGGCTTCGGCGCGACCGTGGAGGCGGCCGAACAGGTCGGCCGCGAGCTAGGCCTGAGCGTGGTCAACATGCGCTTCGTCAAGCCGCTCGACCGCGCCCTGCTGCTGGATCTGGCCAAGACCCACGAGGGCTTCGTCACCATCGAGGACAACGTGGTCGCCGGCGGCGCCGGCTCAGCCGTCGCCGAACTACTGAACGCCGAAGGGGTCGTGATGCCGATACTCCATCTCGGCCTGCCGGACCAGTTCCAGCACCACGCCAGCCGCGAGGACCTGCTCGCGGAAGCCGGGATCGACGCCGCCGGCATTCGTGCAGCCGTGCTGAAACGCTTTCCGCAGATCAAGGCCGGCAAGAGTCCACTGAGCGCGGCGAGCTGAAGCACTGCCGCGCACGGATCGGCTCGCCTGGCAGCGCTGTCGCGAGATCAGCGCCCGCCCGCGAATCCGCTGGCGGGCCGCGAACCGCTGCACACCGTCAGTCGACCCACGCCCCAAGTGCACGCAACTGCGCCGCCACGGGCTGATCCTGGCCGGCCAGCTGGAACCCCTCCCAGACGAAGCCGGGCGACACCGTGCAGGCCACCAGCGTGTACCGCCCCAATGGGCGCGCCGCCTGCCATACCCCCGCCGGGACCACGTGCATCGCGTCCCCGTCCTGCCCGGCGGCATCCAGCCGCAGCCGTCGAAGCACTTGCGAGTCCTCGTCGTACGTCAGCAATTCCAGCGCATCCCCCTGCTGCCAGTGCCAGCACTCATCGGCATCGACCCGATGCCAGCGACTGCACTCGCCCTGGGCCAAAAGGTAACGAATGGCGGTCAGCGCCGGTCGGTTGCTGTTGCCATGTGCCACCGAATGCGACGACGCATGGATTCTGCGGAAATGGCCGCCCTCCGGATGCGGCGCCAGCTCCAGGGCCTGAATGAGATTGGCTGCGATGGGTTCCATCCGCCCATCTTAGGGCTAGACGACCACCGACTTGAGTATCTGAACGAGCAACGTTTTCGAGGACATCGCTGGCAGCGTGATACTCGGCAAGCATCGCCCGCCCCTATCACAGGCGCCACCGGTCGAAACGCAGGCAAACGGCAGACAACAAAAAACCCCGGTTTCCCGAGGTTTCTTGTTTTCCATGGCATGCCATGGAACGAGTGTTTGGTCGGGGTAGCCGGATTTGAACCGACGACCACTTGTCCCCCAGACTTGGTTAAGCACGGGGGCATTTCATTGATTTAAAAAGGAAACACGTTCCCATCAGCGCATTCAAAATGCCTCAATCCGTCCCAGTGTAATCAATGCGTTGCATGCAGATATGGTGATGACTTGGCGAACGAGTTAGCCGCCTTTGGGCTGATTAACCCCCCAAGAGTTCGCCCTGCGCCGCTTCACCTCGGCGACCTCGGCCCGCAACCTGGCTTCATGCCGCCAGGCCCACAACTCTGCGCCGTACATACCCTGCTCCAGGCTGCTGCATCGGCGCACGTTCAACGGCGCATCCGGCAAATGACAGTCAAGCCGGATGATCCAGCCACCGTCCGCACGATCGAGCATGCGCGCGACTACCTCGCCGTGCAGTGCCAGCTGTGTCGGTCGGTCGGGCGGGTCTAGATGGGCTTGGGCCCACGCAAAGCCATCTGGGAGCATGCGGGCATTGTCCCTTGCCCCGCCTCAGATACTGATACTTCCCGATTGAAACAATCAATCACTCCCCTGTTGACTAAAAATATTAGTCATGCAATGATTCTCCCACGGTCGGACAACGACCGCCGGGCGAGCCGCCGAATCAGGCTCCAGATCAGAGGAGATCATCATGAGCAACTAC
>JAATFS010000458.1 GCA_015655035.1 Lysobacterales bacterium
GATCCGGCGTTCCCGACGAGGTATCGGCAATGGCGTCCTTTCCGCTGCGACCGGACACGCTTCACGCGTACTCGCTCAGCCGTGCCAGTTCGTCGGCCTGGTGCTCGTGCAGCAAGCGTTCGACCAGATCATCCAGGTGGCCCTCGACGATATTGGGCAGGTCGTACAGCGTCAGGCCCTCGACCCGGTGGTCGGTGATGCGGCCCTGCGGAAAGTTGTAGGTGCGGATGCGCTGGCTGCGATCACCGCTGCCAACCTGCAATTTGCGCGTCTGCGCCTCGGCGGCGGCCTGCCGGCTGCGCTCGGCATCGAGCAACTGCGCCTTCAGCCGTTTCATCGCCTTGTCGCGGTTGGCGTGCTGGCTGCGTTCAGTCTGGCATTCGACCACCACGCCGCTCGGTACATGGGTAATACGGATCGCCGACTCGGTCTTGTTGACGTGCTGGCCGCCCGCGCCGGAGGAGCGGAACGTATCCACCTTCAGGTCGGCCGGGTTGATCACGATGTCCTCGACGTCGTCGGCCTCGGGAATGATCGCAACCGTGGCCGCCGAGGTGTGGATGCGGCCCTGCGATTCGGTGGCCGGCACGCGCTGCACGCGGTGCGTGCCAGACTCGAACTTGAGCCTGGAATAGGCGCCACGGCCGACGATGCGCGCGACGACCTCCTTGTAGCCGCCGTGCTCGCCGGGGCTGTCGGATTCCACTTCCACTTTCCAGCCCTGGCGCTCGGCGTAGCGGGCGTACATGCGGAACAGGTCGCCGGCGAAGATCGCCGCTTCGTCGCCGCCGGTGCCCGCGCGCACCTCCAGGAACAGGTTGCCTTCGTCGCGCGGATCGCGCGGCAACAGCAGTAGCGCAAGTTGCGCATCCAGTTCGGCCAGGCGGACCTGGGCGGCGGCGATCTCTTCCTCGGCCAGCTCGCGCATTTCCGGATCGGCACGCATCGCTTCGGCCGCGGCCAGATCGGCGTTGGCACGTGCTTCGTCCGCCAGCGCATGGGCGACCGGTTCCAGCTGCGAGAATTCGCGCGAAAGATTGCGGAACCGCTCGTTGTCGCCGAGCACGTCGGGGTCTGCGAGCAGGCGTTCGAGTTCTTCGCGGCGCTCGGCCAGCGCTTCCAGCTTACGGCGCAGGGTCGGCGTCATCGGTCCTCACGATCGGGGTGGTTACGGCAGGGTGGGAATAATGCGGCTTTTCCGGGAACAGGCGATCGGCGGCGCGCGCCAGTTCGATGTCGCCGCTGGCGGCCGCCTCGCGCAGCGCTGCGGTGGGCGGATGCAGCAAGCGATTGGTCAGCGAGTGCGCGAGTAGATCCAGCACCTCCTCGGCCGGCTTGCCGTTGGCCAGTTGCTGGCGCGCCTTGGCCAGCAGTTCGTCGCGGGTACTGTCGCCGTAAGCGCGCAGGCGCTTGAGCGGCGCCTGGCGCGCGCTGGCTTGCAGGGTCTCGATGTAGCGCGCTACCTGCAGGTCGATGATGATTTCGGCTTCATCGGCGGCTTCGCGGCGGCTGCGTCGGTTGTCTTCGACCGCGCGCTCGAGGTCGTCGACGGTATACAGATAGGCGTCCCCCAGTTCGGCCACGGATGCTTCGATGTCGCGAGGCACCGCCAGGTCGAACAGCAGCATCGGCTTGCGCTTGCGCGCGCGCAGCGCCTGTTCGACCTGCTGGCGGGTGACCACCGGGGTGCGCGAGGCAGTAGCCGAGAACACTACGTCGGCCTCGGCCAGATGGCGTTCCAGCTCATCCAGCGGCAGCGCATAGCCACCGTGCTGGCTGGCCAGCGCCTGCGCGTGCGCGAGCGTTCGGTTGGCGATCAACAAGCGGCGCACGCGCCCTTCGCTCAGGTGCTTGGCGGCCAGCTCGATGGTTTCGCCGGCGCCGATCAGCAGTACCGTGGATTCGTTGAGGCGGGTGAACGATTCCTGCGCCAGCCGCACGGCGGTGGAGGCCACGGACACTGGATTGGCGCCCACCCGGGTATCGGTACGCGCGCGCTTGGCCACGGAGAAGGTCTGCTGGAACAGCCGGTCGAGCCGGTTGCCGAGCGCGCCGTGGGTGCGCGCGGCAGCCCAGGCATCCTTCACCTGGCCCAGGATCTGGGGTTCGCCCAGCACCATCGAATCCAGCCCGGTCGCCACGCGGAACAGATGGCGAACCGCCTCGGCGTCGTTGTGCTGGTACAGGTAATCACTGAGGCCGGGCGCTTGCGTCTCCAGCCAGTCCACCAGCGCCCGGGTGTCCTGGGTGATCGCGTACAGCTCGGTGCGATTGCAGGTGGACAGCAGTGCGGCTTCGTTCACATCCGGCAGCAAGCGCAGCGATTCCAGCGCGCGCGGCAATGCGTCACCGGCGAAGGCTGCGCGTTCGCGCAGGTCCACCGGTGCGGTTTGGTGATTCAGTCCGAGCACCCACAACGTCATCTGTTCAGTTGCTTGCGATAAGCTGCTGGCCATTCAGGGCCCCCATTTTACGGCCCGGTTGCCCCCGATGCCCGTATTGATTCGCATCCTTAGCGTTCTCCTGCTGTCGACATTGGCCGCCGCTGCTCCGGCTGCGGTACGTAAAACGGTCCCCGCCGGGCCCCCTGGCGGCTCGCTGGAACCTGTGCTGGCTGGTGAGTTCGCGTTGCAGGCCGGCCAACTGGATGATGCCGCGCGTTGGTATCTGCAAGCGGCACAGGCCGAATCCGATGATCCGGGCCTGGCTGAACGGGCGGCGCGCATATCGATGCTGGCCAATGACGACGAGCGCGCCGCAAAGGCGCTGGCGCTGTGGCGCCAGCGCGCGCCGGCATCGCTGGCGATGCGCAGCACCGAGGCGTCGCTTGCCCTGCGCCGCGACGATTTGCGTGCCGCCAAGCGCGAGCTGATCGTCCTGCTGAAGGATTCCGATCCGCGCGGATGGCGGTTCGCCCTGGTCGCGCTGGCCAATGGCGGGCGCGATCCCCAGGCGGCCGCCAAGGTGCTGGACGGTCTGGTGGATGCCGGCGCGATCCCCAATCAAATCGAGGCCTGGCAGGAATTCGGACGGCTGGCGCTGCGCATGGATCAGCCCGCGTTGACCAAGCGCATCGTCGATGAGGTCGTGCGCCGCTTCCCCGAGGAGCCGCGCGTGGCGTTGTTGCACGCCACCCAGTTGCAGCAGGCCGGCAAGCAGCAGGAGGCACGGACGCTGCTGAAGGGGGTCGAGCCGCGCGCGGTCAACGACTCCGAACTGCGCGGCGCGCTGGCATTTTCGTACGACGCGATGGGGGAATCGGGAGAGGCTGCGCGCGTACTCGCGACCGGGCCGCAGGACACCCAGACCTATGGGCTGCGTGCGTCGATGCTGGCCAAGCAGAAGGACGGCGCCGCGCTGAATGCGCTCTACGACGAGCTCAAGGCCGACTCCGACAAGCCCGACCCCGCCCGCCGCCTTCTGCTCGGCAAGATCGCCGAATTCCTCAAGCGCTACCAGGATGCGGTGGACTGGTATCGCGGCGTGCCCGGCAGCCCGCTGCGCAGCGAGGCCCGGCTGCGCGCGGCGAACGCGTTGTTCGAGCTGGATCGCCGGCAGGAGGCGCTGGACGAGGTGCATGCATTGCAGGCCGATGCCACGGCCGAGGACGATGCCCGCCGGGATGCCTACGTGCTCGAGGCCGAGCTGCGCCAGCGCGCTGGCGATGGCGCGGGCGAACTCGACGCCTTCGCCCGCGGCCTGGCCACCTATCCGGACGATGGCGCGCTGCTGTACGCGCGCGGCCTTGCCTGGGAGCTGCGCGACAACGTCGAGCGCGCCGAAGCGGATCTTCGCAAGATCCTGGTGACCGAGCCGGAGAACGTCGCGGCGTTGAATGCCTTGGGTTACACCCTGGCCGACCGCACCACGCGCTACAAAGAGGCGCTGGCGCTGATCGACCGCGCCCGCACCGCCGATCCGGACAACCCGGCGATCGTCGATAGCTATGGTTGGGTGCTTTATCGCCTGGGTCGCAACAGGGAAGCGCTGGTGCAGCTGCGGCGGGCCTGGACCCTGGCGCGCGATCCCGAGATCGCCGCCCATGTGGGTGAGGTGCTATGGGTGAGTGGCCAGCAGGATGAAGCGCGGCGCTACTTCGAAGAGGCGCGCAAGCTGGATCCGGACAACCGCGCGTTGCAGCGGGCGCGTGAGAAGTTCGGGCTATGAGGTTTTCGGTTTCAACCGCCCTGTTGGCCACCATGGCGCTGTCGGTGCTGTCTGGTTGCAGTACGCTGGGTTCGCGCCCGGGCGCGTCGCTGCCGGCGGTGGAGCAGGTATCGGTCGCCGCGCGCGATGCGGAAGCGGCCCGCCAGGCCTGGTTGCAGACGCATCCGGATTGGTCCCTGCAGGGGCGGGCGGCGATCAGCAAGGGACGCAACGGCGGCAGCGGTCGGATCGACTGGCGGCAGAACGGTAGCCAGTACCAGGTCCAGCTCAGTGCGCCGGTCACGCGCCAGAGCTGGGTACTGAGTGGCGATACTGCTTCCGGTGGCGGGCAACTGGAAGGATTGGACGGCGGTCCGCGTGCCGGAGACGACGCCGAGCAACTATTGCTGGAAGCGACGGGTTGGGCGATTCCGGTCAATCTATTGTCCGATTGGCTGCGCGGCCGGGCGGTCGCCGCTGCCGGGACCGCTGCGGCCCCAGGTCTCGATGCCGAAGGGCGCCCGCGCACCTTGCAGCAGCAAGGCTGGGTCATCGAGTTCCTGGAGTGGTATCCCGCCGAGCCGGAGCGCCCGGCATTGCCGCGTCGGATCGAGGCGCGCAATGGTGACGCCAAGGTGCGGCTGTTGTTGGACCAGTGGGACTTCGGCGCGCAATGACGGTGACGGGCGACGGGTGGTCGGCCTGGCCGGCGCCGGCCAAGCTGAATCTGTTTCTGCAGATCACTGGTCGGCGCGAGGATGGCTATCACGAACTGCAGACCGTGTTCCGGCTGCTGGAGTGGGGGGACACCGTTCATCTGCGAGTGCGCGGGGATGCCCGCGTCCGCCGCCTGGGCGAATCCGTGCCGGGAGTGGATGAAGCGCAGGATCTGCTGGTTAGGGCTGCCAAATTGCTGCAATCTGCAGCTAATTGCACGCAAGGTGTCGATATCAGCGTGGATAAGCGCATTCCGGCCGGCGGCGGTTTCGGTGGCGGATCCTCCGACGCGGCCACCGCGCTGGTGGCGCTGAATGTGTTGTGGGGGCTGGGGCTGGCGGGCGATACGCTGGCCGATCTCGGCTTGCAGTTAGGTGCTGACGTGCCTGTGTTCGTGCGCGGAAAC
>JAATFS010000291.1 GCA_015655035.1 Lysobacterales bacterium
ATGTCCTCGCCGGTCCACCACAGCACCGAGTTGGTGGCCGACTTGCGCGAGGAGCCGGTACCGACCACATCGCCGACGTAGGCGACCAGGTGGCCCTTTTCCTTCAGATCGAGAATCGCCTGGATCGGACCGCGCTTGCCGTCTTCCTCGGGCACGAACGCCGCGCCGTCGCGCTTGTTCTTCAGCATCGCCAGCGCGTGCATCGGGATGTCCGGACGCGTGGTGGCGTCAGGCGCCGGCGACAGGTCGTCGGTGTTGGTCTCGCCAGGCACCTTGAACACCGTGACGGTCAGGCTCTGCGGCACTTCCGGCTTGCTGGTGAACCATTCAGCCGCAGCCCAGCTTTCAAGCACGCCCTTGGCGTGGGCATTGCCAGCCTCGGCCTTTTCCTGCACGTCGTGGAATGCGTCGAACACCAGCAGCGTGTGCTTCAGCCCTTCGGCCGCGACCGCGCCCAGCTCGGCGCTATCCAGCAGCTCGATCAACGGATGGATGTTGTAGCCGCCCAGCATGGTGCCCAGCAGTTCGGTGGCGCGGCGTGGCGAGATCAGCGCGGTGACCTCACTACCGAAAGCGACCGCGGCCAGGTACGAGGCCTTGACCTTGGCGGCATCGTCCACGCCCGCCGGCACGCGATGGGTGATCAAGTCGACGAGGAATTCTTCCTCGCCCGCCGGTGGATTCTTGATCAGCTCGATCAGCTGCGCGGTCTGCTGCGCGCTCAACGGCAACGGCGGGATTCCAAGCGCGGCGCGCTCTGCGACGTGGTGGCGATAGGCTTCCAACATGGCAACTCCGGATTTCAGCAAAAAAATGACAGTGGTGAGGGTGGGCCTCAGGCTTGCGGCACGATCAGCTTCAGGCCCTTGAAGTAGTCGCGGTAAAAGACGGTGTCATTGGTGATCAGCGCATCGCATTGCAGCAGCGCATGCGCGCCCACCAGAAAATCGGCGATCGGTCGTGGTTCGCCGCCCCGTTGGCGGCGGCGGCGCTGCATCTCGCCCGCCCGCAGCGCCGACTTGGCTTCCACGGCGTTGAAATGGATCCCCATCTCCTCCAGCGCGCTCAGCGCTTCGGCGCCGTTCTTCAACGTGGCGCTCAGTTCCGCGAGCGCGGCATCGCAGACCACTACCCGGCCGTTGCCCAGGCACTGGCGCAGGCAGGATTCGACCGCGTCGGCCTGGGCGCCGTCGGTCAGCAGCTCGACCAGCACCGGGGCATCGATGGCAATCATGCGCGCCCTCAGGCCTTGTCGGCCTTGCCGCCAACCGCAGCCTCGGCAGCACTGGTATCCAGTGCAAACTTGCCGCGCACCCGCGAAATCGCGTCGTCCACGCTCTTGCGCAACACGATGCGGCTACCTTCCAGTTCGACTTTCAGCACGCTGCCCTTGGTCAGGCCAAGCGCGTCGCGCACGGTCTTGGGAAGGGTGATCTGGCCGCGCTCTGCAACAGTGGCTTCCATCAGTGCACCTCGAAAAGTATGCATCGATTGTACATACTTGATTTTTCATACTCAAGGCCAATTACAGTTCTGCAACACTGTGCGTACACACTGAACCAGTCAGACTGAAGCCAGTCCCTAGAGCCTTACGCCATAGGAGTTCACGCAATGAGCGACTCGTTTTCGACCCTCCGCCAGCTGGATGTCAGCGGCAGGAGCTACAGCTATTACAGCCTGCCCCAGCTCGGGCAGCAGTTTGATATCTCCCGCCTGCCCTACTCGATGAAGATCCTGCTGGAGAACCTGCTCCGGCACGAGGATGGTGGCGTGACCGTCGGCAAGGAACACATCGAGGCGGTTGCGCAGTGGGACCCCAAGGCCGAGCCCGACATCGAGATCGCCTTCATGCCCGCGCGCGTGGTGTTGCAGGACTTCACCGGCGTGCCCTGCGTGGTCGACCTGGCGGCGATGCGCGATGCGGTGGTCAAGCTCGGCGGCAACGCCGCTCAGATCAATCCGCAGATCCCATCCGAACTGGTGATCGATCACTCGGTCCAGGTCGACGTGTTCGGCAGCGCCGACGCGCTGGACCTCAATGGCAAGATCGAGTTCCAGCGAAACAAGGAGCGCTACGGCTTCCTGCGCTGGGGCCAGAAGGCATTCGACAACTTCAAGGTGGTGCCGCCCAACACTGGCATCGTCCACCAGGTGAACCTGGAGAATCTGGCGCGCGTGGTGATGACCGCCGACAAGGACGGCACCGCCTTCGCCTATCCGGACACGGTATTCGGCACCGACAGCCATACCACGATGATCAATGGCATCGGCGTGCTCGGCTGGGGCGTCGGCGGGATCGAGGCCGAGGCCGCGATGCTGGGCCAGCCCTCCTCGATGCTGATTCCGCAGGTGATCGGCTTCCGCCTCACCGGCAAGCTGCCCGAAGGTGCCACCGCGACCGACCTGGTGCTGACCGTCACCCAGATGCTGCGCAAGCACGGCGTGGTCGGCAAGTTCGTCGAGTTCTATGGCGACGGCCTGCAACACCTGCCGCTGGCCGATCGCGCCACGATCGGCAACATGGCCCCGGAATACGGCGCCACCTGCGGCATCTTCCCGGTCGATGCGGAATCGCTGACCTATCTGCGCCTGTCCGGCCGCAGCGAGGAGCAGATCGCGCTGGTGGAAGCCTATGCCAAGGCGCAGGGGCTGTGGCACGACGCCGACAGCCCGCATGCCGAATACAGCGCTACGCTGGAACTGGACATGGGCCAGGTCAAGCCGTCGCTGGCCGGCCCCAAGCGCCCGCAGGACCGCGTGCTGCTGGAAGACATGCAGCAGAACTTCCGCGAGAACCTGAAGCCTTTCGCCGAGGCGCGTGGCAAGCGCCCGGCCGATGTCAGGCAGGAGGACCGGTTGCAGAACGAAGGTGGCGGCGGCACCGCCGTCGGCGCGCAGGCCGCACAGGCCGAAGCCGCGGCCGACAGCGGCGCGGGTTGGCAGTTGCGCGACGGTTCGGTGGTGATCGCCGCGATCACCTCCTGCACCAACACCTCCAATCCGGCCGTGATGCTGGGCGCAGGCCTGCTCGCTCGCAACGCCGCCGCCAAGGGTCTGAAGGCGCAGCCCTGGGTCAAGACCTCGCTCGGCCCCGGCTCGCGCGTGGTCACTGACTACCTGGCCAAGGCCGGCGTGCTCGACGACCTGGAAACACTCGGCTTCTACGTGGTCGGCTACGGTTGTACCACCTGCATCGGCAATTCCGGCCCGCTCCCGGACGATGTGTCGGCGGCGATCGCACGCGAAGACCTGGTGGTGGCCTCGGTGCTGTCGGGCAACCGCAACTTCGAAGGACGGGTGCATCCGGAGGTGAAGATGAACTATCTCGCCTCACCGCCGCTGGTGGTCGCCTATGCCATTGCCGGCACCACCGACATCGACCTGACCACCGAGCCGCTCGGCACGGGCAGCGACGGCCAGCCGGTCTACCTGCGCGATATCTGGCCCAGCAACAAGGAGATCGGCGACACCATCGCCGCCACCGTGGGCCCGGAGATGTTCAAGCAGAACTATGCCGATGTATTCAAGGGCGACACCCGCTGGAACACCATCGAATCGCCGGACGGCGACCTGTACGCCTGGGATGGCGCGTCGACCTATATCAAGAATCCGCCCTACTTCGACGGCATGACGATGCAGATCGGCCAGATCGAGGACGTCCACGGTGCGCGTGTGCTCGGCCTGTTCGGCGATTCCATCACTACCGATCACATCTCGCCTGCCGGCAACATCAAGAAGGAGTCGCCGGCGGGTCGCTTCCTGCAGGCGCGTGGCGTGTTACCGACCGACTTCAACAGCTACGGCAGCCGTCGCGGCAACGACGATGTGATGGTGCGCGGCACCTTCGCCAACATCCGTATCAAGAACCTGATGTTCGGCGGCGAAGAAGGCGGCAATACGCTGTACCACCCCAAGGACGGCGGCCAGCCGGAGAAGCTGGCGATCTACGACGCGGCGGTGAAGTACAAGGCCGACGGCGTACCGCTGGTAGTGCTGGCCGGCAAGGAGTACGGCACCGGGTCGTCGCGCGACTGGGCGGCCAAGGGCACCAACCTGCTCGGGGTCAAGGCCGTGATCACCGAGAGCTTCGAGCGTATCCACCGCTCCAACCTGGTTGGCATGGGCGTGCTGCCGCTACAGTTCCTCGACGGCGAGAACGTCCAGTCGCTGGGCCTGGACGGCACCGAAGTGTTCGATATCACCGGGCTTGCCGATGGCACCAGCAAGCGCGCCACCGTCGATGCAAGGAAGCCCGATGGCAGCGTCACGCAGTTCCAGGTCAAGGTGCTGCTGCTGACCCCCAAGGAAGTGGAGTACTTCAAGCACGGCGGCCTGCTGCAATACGTGCTCCGCCAGCTGGCGGGCCGCCAGGCCGCCTGACGCCACTGAAGCACCATGGGCACCATCGCAGGGCCGCACCTCCACGTGCAGCCCTGCCACACGCAGGACGCAGACGTCCAGCGACGGGCAATGCGGCCACGCCCCAATCCACAAAGCCGATGCGCTGCGGGCCCGCCCGTTGCGTAGAAGTGCCCTTTCCCGCATCTGCCAAACACCTGCCTGCGAGCTCCCGCTATCGCGAGTTTCTTCGCGTTTTCACTTGGTAACGGTATCCTGCCGACACTGGATACGGCCGCGAGCCGTCGTTGCCGTGTCGAATCACCACGCTTCCTGGAGGGGGAAACAACAATGAGTCTGGAACGTCCCTGGCTGAAGAGCTATCCGCAAGGTGTGCCCGCCGAGATCGATGTCAACGAATTCCGCAGCGTCGCAGACGTGTTCTCGACCACGGTGTCCAGGTTCCGCGACCGTCCGGCGTATACCAGCTTCGGCAAGACCATTACCTACGGCGAGGCCGACGAACGGGTAACCCAGTTCGCCGCCTACCTGCTGGGCGAGCTCAAGCTCAAGAAGGGCGATCGGGTCGCGCTGATGATGCCCAACTGCCTGCAATACCCGATCGCGACGTTTGGCGTACTGCGGGCCGGGCTGACCGTGGTCAACGTCAACCCGTTGTATACCCCGCGCGAACTCAAGCATCAGTTGGTCGATGCCGGCGTCAGCGTACTGGTGGTGATCGACAACTTCGGCGACACCGTGCAAAAGGTCCTCGCCGACACCCCGGTCAAGCAGGTGATCACCACCGGCCTGGGCGACATGCTGGGCTTCCCGAAAGCGCCGCTGGTCAATTTCGTCGTCAAGTACGTCAAGAAGCTGGTGCCGGACTATCGCATTGCCGGCGCGATCCGCTTCCGCGCCGCACTGGCGCTGGGCCGCAAGCACGCACTGCCCGACCTTGATATCGACAGCGACGACATCGCTTTCCTGCAATACACCGGCGGTACCACCGGGGTAGCCAAGGGCGCGATGCTGACCCACCGCAACCTGGTGGCCAACATGCAACAGGCGCACCAGTGGATCGCCGGCTCCAGCAAGCTGGACGAAGGCAACGAGGTGGTCATCACCGCGCTGCCGCTCTACCACATCTTCGCACTGACCGCGAACGGACTGGTATTCATGAAGGTCGGCGGCTGCAACCACCTGATCAGCAATCCGCGCGATATGCCCGGCTTCGTCAAGGAACTGAAGAAGACCCGCTTCACCGCCTTCACCGGGGTCAATACGCTGTTCAATGGGCTACTCAACACCCCGGGGTTCGATCAGATCGATTTTTCCTCGATGAAGATATCCCTCGGCGGCGGCATGGCGGTACAGCGCTCGGTCGCCGAACGCTGGAAGCAAGCCACCGGGGTCACCCTGGTCGAGGCCTACGGCCTGACCGAGACCTCGCCAGCGGCTTGCATCAATCCGCTGAACCTGGACGAGTACAACGGCTCGATCGGCCTGCCCATCCCATCTACCGACGCCTGCATCAAGGACGACGCCGGAAACGCGTTGCCGCAGGGCGAAGTTGGCGAACTCTGTATCAAGGGCCCGCAGGTGATGAAGGGTTATTGGCAGCGTCCGGAGGAAACCGCCAAGACCATCGATGCGGATGGTTGGTTGCACACCGGCGACATCGCCCGGATGGACGAGAACGGGTTCTTCTATATCGTCGATCGCAAGAAGGACATGATCCTGGTGTCCGGCTTCAACGTATATCCCAACGAGATCGAGGACGTGATCGCGATGATGCCCGGGGTTGCCGAAGTGGCGGCCGTGGGCGTGCCCGACGAGAAGTCCGGCGAGGTGGTCAAGGTGGTGATCGTGCGCAAGGACCCCAACCTGACCGCCGATGACGTCAAGGCCCATGCCCGCGCCAATCTGACTGGCTACAAGCATCCGCGCATTGTCGAGTTCCGCAAGGAACTGCCCAAGACCAATGTCGGCAAGATCCTGCGTCGCGAGCTGCGAGACGCGCCTGCGGCATAGTCATCCAGTCGCACGTTGGAAGGCGGATCCATTGTCCGCCCTACCAAGCCCGCATCGCCGCACGGCCTTGCGGGCTTTTGATTTTGCGCGCATAGAATCGGCGCCGGCTCGCTGCTTTCTCTCGCCCCCTTCTCCGTCCGCATGGCGCCCGGCCGGACGGTCACCTCGGAGAAAACCCATGTCCGCAGCCCAACCGTCCCCCATCCCGTTGAGGAAATCCACGCTTCGCATCGTCGAGGAGCCATTGCGCGACGTCTATTGGATCCACATGCATGCCGACCTGTTGGCCCAGCCAGGCCGCGCCTGCTTCTCGTCTCGCCTGGTCGACGACATCGTCGATTACCAACAGGGTCTCGGCAAACGGCTGGCTCAGGCCCGCATCCTGTCCCCGCATGTAGTGCTCGCCGCCGATGGCGATGTGTTCAATCTTGGCGGCGATCTCGAACTATTCTGTCGTCTCATCCGAGAGCGCGACCGTGCCCAGCTACTGGACTACGCGCAGCGATGCGTCCTTGGCGTGCACGCCTTCCATGCCGGGCTGGGTGTTCGCGCTCACAGCATCGCCCTGGTCCAGGGCAATGCACTGGGTGGCGGCTTTGAAGCCGCGCTGAGCTGCCACACCCTGATCGCCGAGGAAGGCGTAATGATGGGGCTGCCCGAGGTCCTGTTCGACCTGTTCCCCGGCATGGGCGCCTATTCCTTCATGTGTCAGCGGGTGAGCCCGCAACTGGCTGCGCGCATCATGCTTGAAGGCAATCTGTACAGCGCCGAGCAATTGCATGGGATGGGCCTGGTGGACCAGGTGGTGCCACGTGGTTGCGGCGTCGCTGCAGTGGAAAAGGTGATCCGCGACAGCAAGCGCATCCCGCATGCATGGGCGGCGATGCAACAGGTCCGTGAGATCACCACCACGGCGCCGCTGGACGGAATGATGCGGATCACCGAAATCTGGGTGGATACCGCCATGCAGCTCGGCGAAAAGTCACTGCGCACGATGGATCGCCTGGTGCGTGCGCAAACCCGGCGTTCCGGCATGGAGGCCGGCACCGGCTGATTTCTCTCGGCACGGCCCCGCTACGGGGGGGAGCGCTCGCCATCGCGCTGCTCGTTAGCTTGGCGGCGAATATCCAGCGCCTCACGGCCCTGCCGCAATTGCTCACGAATGGCGGCCAGACAGCGCCGCCATTCGCCATTGAGCTGCCACTCCGGCATGCGCATCATGTCACCGGCTTCATTAGCCAGCCGCACCAGGCCCAGGTTGCTGGCAACTCCACGTAGCCCGTGCGCATGCTCCCGCAGCGGCTCCCAACGCCCGGCTTCGGCACTGGCCACGATCCCGTCCACGCAGTTCTGGGCATCGTTGAGGCACTGCACGACGAATTGCTGTTCAAACCCATCCCCCATCCCCAGCCCGGCCAGCTCGTCGAGCATGCCCGGATCGAGTACGCCGTCGTAAACGTACGCGGTGCCGGTACCCGCCGCGATGCCTTCGCCGGGCGGCGAACGGCCGTTCGCCGCGATGTCGGCAAGCAGGTCCAGCAGCCGGGATGCCACCACTGGCTTGCCCAGGAAGGCACGCGCACCGGCCTGCTCGCAGTTGCGTATCGATTCCGTCGTCACATCCGCGCTGAGCACCACCACCGGGGTATACCGCTGCCCGCCGGCCTGCATCACGTGTAGCTGCTTGAGCATGTCCAGGCCGCTCATGCCGGGCATGTGCAGGTCCACGATGACCGCGTCGAACTCCACGCCCACCAGGCAGTCCAATACCTCTTCCCCGCCATTGACGCAAAACACCTTGTGCCCCGCCTTCTCCAGCAGGCGTTGCAGCACCATGCGATTGGCTTCGTGGTCGTCGGCCACCAGGATTCGCATGCTGCGCACCCTGACCCGGTGACGCAGGAACGGATTGGAAAAGGCGATGATATTGGACACCGCTTCCAGCGGCTCGGAAATCGCATCCTGGCGTGCAACCGTGGCCGGGGCCTGGATGCTTGCCGGCTCGAACGGCAGCTCGAACCAGAACACGCTGCCGCGCGGATGGTTGTCCTCGAACCCGACACTGCCGCCCATAGATTCAACCAGCCCCTTGGCGATCGTAGTGCCCAGACCGGTGCCCTGGTAACGCCGCGCCAGGCTGACATCGGCTTGCTCGAAGGCGTCGAACAGGCGCTCGCGCATGTCCGCCGGTACCCCGATGCCGCTGTCGGCGATCTCGAAGCGCAAGCTGATGCGCTCGCGCATGCGTTCGCGCGCCCGGGAAATACGCAGATGCACATAGCCTTCGTCAGTGAACTTCACCGCGTTGCCGGCCAGGTTCAACAGGATCTGGCGCAGATGGCCGGTATCGCCATGCAGCTCGTCAGGAACGTCGGGGGCGAACTCGACTCGGTACTCCAGCGTCTTGCTATTGGCCTGCGGCTGCAGGATCAGTCCGATCGCATCGACCAGCGCACGCAGCGAGAAATCGCGCTTGTCGATCCGGACCTTGCCGGCTTCGATCGCGGATATGTCCAGGACTTCCTCCACCAGCGACAGCAGCGTCCGCGCCGACGCCTGAATGGTGCTCACACATTCGCTCTGCTCTTCGTCCAGCGACGTGGTGGCCAGCACCTCGGTCATGCCCGACAGCCCGTTCAACGGGGTGCGGAACTCATGGCTCATGTTCGCAAGGAATAGGCTCTTGGCCTCGTTGGCCTGGCGCGCTTCGCTCACCGCGCGGGTGAGCGCGCGCAGCAGCGAGTCGAAATACAGCGGGATCGCGATCAACCCCAGCAGCAGGCCCCACGCCAGGTACGGATTGTCCTGCCAATAAGGCGACACCCGCGTCGCCATCAGGAACGCGATGCTGCCCATCACGGTCGCCGCGCGAAGGTAGCCGGTGCCGTAACGCAGGCCATTGCCAATGGTGACCCACAGGCAGGCCGCATACAGCGGCGAGGCCGGCTCGCCCTGGATCGCCATGATCGCCCCGATGCAGGCATAGTCGGTAAGCATGCCGATGACGCGCCGCGCTTGCGATACCTGCGGCCGCAACACGATAGCCACCAGCAGGCAGATCGCGACGCTCAATTCGAACACCAGGATCAGCCAGGTCGCCCCCGGCGTATCGCTCGCCGATTGCAGGTAGCGTCCCCACAAATAAGCGATGAACAGCGTGGTGATGACGATGCGGATCAGATTCTGCGCATGCTCGCTATCCGGCCTGTCCGCCAACCGCTGCCTGATCCAGGAAATTCCGGCAACCATTCGGTCAGACTCCTTCAGGCCGCACGGACGCGGTAGAGAATCTATCGCAGATAAGCCGCAACTGCTCGCGGGAACCCAGCAACGCATCGACACAGCCCGGATCGAACAGGCGCCCGCGCTGAGCACTGATATAGGCCAGGGTCGCCTCCCTGCTCCAGGCGTCCTTGTAGGGGCGTGGCGACAACAGTGCATCGACAACATCGGCGAGGGCCACGATCCGCGCCTCCAGCGGAATCGCCTCGCCGACCAGGCCATCGGGATAGCCGCTGCCATCGAAGCGTTCGTGGTGACGCAATGCGATCGAAGCCGCGACCTGGATGAAACGGCTCTGGCTGCCACTGAGCAGATCGTAGCCGATGGCCGGATGTCGGCGCATCGTCTGGGTTTCCTCGTCGCTCAGTTTTCCGGCCTTGAGCAATACCGAATCGGGAATGGCGATCTTGCCCAGGTCGTGCAACGGCGCAGCCAGCTCGATGATCCGGGTGTCGTCTTCCGACAACCCGAGCTGCTCGGCAATCAGTCCGGCTATGCGCGACATCCGTTCCAGGTAGGCGCTGGTACCCGAGTCACGGTATTCGATCGCGCGCGCCAGGCGCGACAAGGTTTCGCGCTCGCGCTCCTCCACCGCGTTCATGCTTGCCAACAGCCGCTGCTCCAGCGAAAGCGCACGTTGCTTGATGCTTTCGCTGCGTTGTCGCAGCTGTAGCAAATTGCTGCAACGCGCACGCAATTCGCGCGGGCGGATCGGCTTGAGCAGGAAGTCGATCACCCCCGCTTCCAGCGCCGCCTGGCGGAGCGGCTCATCGCCAACGATGGTGACCAGGATGATCGGGATATCGCGACGATGCGGCAGCCGGCGCAGCCGACGGGCGAATTCCAGCCCATCCAGGCCGGGCATGCGGTAGTCGAGCAGCAGCAAATCGACCCGCCCGGCCTCGCACCAGGCCAAGGCCTCCAATGGATCGCCGAAGTCATGCACCCGGAGCTCTGGGGCGATGTCTTCGATCACATGCCGCAGCATCGTGCGCGCCGACAACTGATCGTCGACGATAACAATATCCAAACCAGTTTCTGCCCTGTCCAGCGGATTGAAAGACGCATCGACCGGCGATGGGCACTGGCGCTGCTTTGCGACACCCTGCATTCCACTGCTCCTCTTCTCTGCTGCCGAGAACTGGAAATCGTGTCGATACCGGCCCTATCCGATATCTGTCCGGATGCGCTGGCGCATCCGGAGTAATGCATGGGAAACGAAATACGGAATCTACCGGACTACCGGCTAGCCGTAAGTATCAGCTTTCCGGACGCATATAAGGAAACAGCAGCACGTCGCGGATCGAATTGCTGCCTGTCAGCAGCATCACCAGGCGGTCAATGCCGATGCCCAGGCCACCGGTAGGTGCCATGCCGTACTCCAACGCACGAATGTAATCGGCGTCGTAGTGCATTGCCTCATCGTCACCGCCCTCCTTCGCCTCGACCTGGGCCTGGAAGCGTGCCGCCTGGTCCTCCGAGTCGTTGAGCTCGGAGAAGCCGTTGGCCAGCTCCTTGCCGTTGATGAACAGCTCGAAGCGGTCGGTATAGCCCGGCTCGGTGTCGCTGGCGCGCGCCAGCGGCGAAACCTCGACCGGGTGATCGGTAATGAAGGTCGGCTGCACCAAGGTGTGTTCGACGGTGGCCTCGAAGATTTCCAGCAACAGCTTGCCCCAGCCATACGAAGGCTTGACCTTGATCTTCAGTCGCTCGCAGTGGCGCAGCAGCGCATCGCGATCGGTGCAGTCGGCCGCGCTGATTTCCGGATTGTAGTGACGTACCGCCTCGTCCATGCGCCAGCGCCGGAACGCGGGGCCCAGGTCGATGTCGGCGCCGTCCCAGTTCACCTGGGTCGTGCCCAATACCTGCTGTGCGGTATCGCGAATCACGTTCTCGGTCAGGTCCATGATCTCGTGGTACGTAGCGTACGCCTCGTACAGCTCGAGCATGGTGAATTCCGGATTGTGCCGGGTAGACACGCCCTCGTTGCGGAAGTTGCGGTTGATCTCGTAGACCCGCTCCAGCCCGCCGACCACCAGCCGCTTGAGATACAGCTCCGGTGCCACGCGCAGGTACAGATCCAGGTCCAGCGCGTTGTGGTGGGTGGCGAACGGCTTGGCGGTGGCGCCACCGGGGATGTAATGCATCATCGGCGTTTCCACTTCCAGGAAGCGGCGTGCGTCCAACCATGCACGGATCGCACGGATGATCTTGGAGCGCTTGATGAAGACCTCGCGCGCCTCCGGGGTGACGATCAGGTCCACGTAGCGCTGGCGATAGCGCTGCTCCACGTCCGACAGGCCATGCCACTTGTCCGGCAGCGGCCGCAGCGACTTGGTCAGCAGCCGCAGCGCAGTCGCCTTGACCGAAAGCTCGCCGGTCTTGGTACGGGTCAAGCCGCCTTCGACCGCGACGATGTCGCCCACGTCCCAGCCATTGAACGCGGTATAGACATCGCCCAGCACGTTGCCTTGCAGGAACAGCTGGATACGGCCGGACTCGTCCTGGATCTGGGCGAAGCTGGCCTTGCCCATCACCCGCTTGGCCATCAACCGGCCCGCCATCTTCACCGTGCGGGCGCCGGCTTCCAGCGCTTCTGCGCTCCATTGCTCGGCATCGGCGAACTCGGCTTGCAGATCGCCTGCGAACTCGGCACGCCGGAAATCGTTCGGATAGGCGATGCCCTGACTGCGCAGCACCCCCAGTTTTGCGCGCCGCTCGGCGATCAGGCTGTTCTCGTCGACGGTGGCGGGCGGTGTGGCGGACTGTTCGGTCATGGCGGGAATCTGGCTAACTGTAGGGGGATTTCTGTGGAAGGGAGTTCAGTCCCGACGGGCGCTACTGGCTATCCGTCGAGACCGCAGTCCTTCCACCAGCAACACGAAAACAGGTCGATTATGCGTCTATACGCTTCGAACCTGCGGCCAGGCCGGCCTTGAGGCTGGCTTCGACGAACTCGTCCAGGTCGCCGTCCAGCACCTTCTGCGTGTCGGTACGCTCGATACCGGTGCGCAGATCCTTGATCCGGCTCTGGTCGAGCACGTAATTACGGATCTGGCTGCCCCAGCCGATGTCGGACTTGGTGGCTTCCAGCGCGTCCTTCTCGACGTTGCGCTTCTGCACTTCCAGTTCGTACAGCTTGGCGGCCAGCATCTTCATCGCGGTATCGCGGTTCTGGTGCTGGCTGCGGCCGGTCTGGCAGGCGACCACGGTATTGGTCGGGATGTGGGTAATACGCACCGCCGACTCGGTCTTGTTGACGTGCTGACCACCGGCACCGGAGGAGCGGTACACGTCGGTACGCAGATCGGCCGGATTGATGTCGATCTCGATGTTGTCGTCCACTTCCGGCGACACGAACACCGAGGTGAAACTGGTATGGCGACGGTTGTCCGAATCGAACGGCGACTTGCGCACCAGCCGGTGCACGCCGATCTCGGTCTTCAGCCAGCCATAGGCGAAGTCGCCCTCGACCCGCACCGTGGCGGACTTGATCCCGGCCACTTCGCCGCCGGAGACTTCCATCAACTCGGTCTTCCAGCCACGCGACTCGGCCCAGCGCAGGTACATGCGCAACAGGATATCGGCCCAGTCCTGCGCCTCGGTACCGCCGGCACCGGCCTGGATGTCGACGAACGCGCTGGCACTGTCCATCTCGCCGGAGAACATGCGCTGGAACTCCAGCTTCTCGACGTGGGCCTGGTGGCGATCCAGGTCGGCGACCACCGCCAGCGCGGTGTCCTCGTCCTGCTCGCTCTCGGCCAGCTCCAGCAGTTCGGAGGCTTCGCCCAGCCCTTCGAGCACCGCGGCGATACCGCCCACGGTCTTGTCGAGCATCGAACGCTCGCGGCCCAGCGCCTGGGCGTATTCGGGGTTATTCCAGATCTCGGGGCTTTCCAGCTCCCGGTTCACTTCCTCTAGACGCTCGCGCTTGGCGTCGTAGTCAAAGATACCCCCTGAGCGAGATCACCCGATCATTGAGATCGGCAATACGCTGGCGGATGGGATTGGTTTCGATCATGTCGATTTTCCGGCAAACAAG
>JAATFS010000022.1 GCA_015655035.1 Lysobacterales bacterium
GCCAGCACATCCTCATCCCGCTCGACCTTGCCGCCCAGGCCGTTGTATTTGCCCAGATGCGGGTCACCCGCGCGCATGTTGCGATGGATCATCAGCACCTGCTTGCCATCCGGGGACAGCAGGTAGCCCAGGGTGGCGACAATCGGGGTATAGGGCATGGAGCGATTTGAGTGCGACAGATCGGACACAGTATGACCGATGACCGTGACGAGGCGGGCTTGCCAAAGGCGAGGATCAGCGCCCGCTGGCAGGCGGACCGGCATGCGCCGGTGCGACCGGGCGCAGGCTCGGCCGCAGCGTCGCCACCCCATGCCCGCGCTCGGCCAGATATTCCAACCACTTGCCCAGGAACGTATTCATGCGCATGCGGTGGCTGATCAGCTCGGCCGGGGGCGGATACATGCCCATGACATCCTGCCAGCGCCGCCCCACATAGCAATGCGTAGTCTCGGCCTGGCGCGCATCGCGGTACAGCCGCACATACGCCGACGGATCCGGCTCGCCGGTGAGCGGATCGCACAGATCGTAGGTGAGCCGCAGTTCCACCGTGTAGCGATGGCATTCGATCACGTCCAGGCGCAGGTCCAGGCCATCGCCGATCGAAGACAAATAGCCGCCGGCGACCAGATCGGCCGGGGCGAATAGCCGGACCAGGTGCCGGTAGTTCTCCGCATACAGCCCCATCAACCAGCCAAAGCGGCTGAGTCGGGGAATGTGCTGATGGCGGACAAGGGCGGGGGCCATGCCCCGATCCTACACGTTGCATCGCCGCCCGGGCAGCATTGACGCCAACGGCCCTACCCGCCTAGATTGGCAGAGTCCCGAAGCCGGCCCGCTCAGAACATCTCGCGTTGCAGGCCGAACGTGGTCAACACCTTGCTGGAGATCTCCTCGATCGAGGTATGGGTGGTACTCAGGATCGGGATGCGCTCTGCCTTGAACATCTGCTCGGCCGCCATCACTTCGCGACGGCAAGTCGCCGCAGCGGCGTAATTCGAATTGGGTCGGCGCTCTTGCCGGATCTGCTGCAAGCGATCCGGGTCGATGGTCAGCCCGAACAGTTTCTTGCGGTAGGGGCGCAACCGCGGCGGTAGCCTATCGGTTTCCAGATCCTCGTCGGTCAGCGGATAGTTCGCCGCCCGCACACCGTAGTGCAGTGCCAGGTAGATGCAGGTCGGCGTCTTGCCCGCACGCGAAACCGCGACCAGGATCACATCGGCCTCGTCATAGTTGATCGCGATGCCATCATCGTGACTGAGCGCGAAGTTCATCGCATTGATGCGGCGATGATAGATCTCGAAGTCGACAATGCCATGCGCCTGCCCAACCCGCGAGTGACGTGGCGCATTGAGTTCGCGCTCCAAGGGCTCGATGAATGGCGCGAACACATCCAGCATCAACGCCCCGCTCTCGGCCACGATCACGCTCAGCTCCGGATCGACGCAGGAATTGACCACGATGGGACGCACCTGGTAGCGCTCGCCTGCGGCATGGATGCGCTGGCAGGCTTCACGCGCTTTTTCTGGATCGTCGATGAACGACATGCGGTCGGTGACGAAGCTGAAGCCGCTGAACTGGGTAAGCAAGCTGTGGCCAATGGTTTCAGCGGTGATACCGGTTCCATCGGACACGTAGAACACCGGCCGGATTGTCGACATTGTGACCACCTCCCTTCCTGAATCCAAAAAACCTGCCGATTCAAACTTGTGTCAACTCGGCTGTGCACTGCATCATAGCGGCTTCTTCCTACGGACGCGGTCATCTAGCCCGCCTCGGGCGATGGCCCTACGGAGCATCGCGCTTGAACGAGAACATCCTCTGGTTGCATGAACTACGCTTGGTCGACCTGGCCCGCGTAGGTGGTAAAAATTCGTCGCTGGGCGAAATGATCGGCAACCTCGCCGGACTCGGCGTATCGGTGCCCGGTGGCTATGCCACGACGGCCGAAGCGTTCAAGGCCTTTATCGCCCACAACGATCTTTCCAAGCGCATCTTCGACAAGCTAGAGACGTTGGACGTCGAAGATGTGGACGCGCTTACCGTCGCCGGCAAGGAGATCCGTGGCTGGGTCATCGACGCGCCGCTGCAGCCGGAACTGGACCAGGACATCCGTGATGCCTACGCCAGGTTGTCGGCCGAAAACGGCGGCGGTGACGTAGCAGTCGCGGTGCGCTCCTCGGCCACTGCCGAGGATCTGCCCGATGCGTCCTTCGCTGGCCAGCAGGAAACCTTCCTCAATGTCACCGGTGCCGACGACGTCGTGCTCAAGGTGAAGGAAGTGTTCGCCAGCCTCTACAACGACCGCGCCATTGCCTACCGCGTGCATCACGGCTTCAAGCACGAGGACGTGTTCCTGTCGGCGGGCGTGCAGTTGATGGTGCGCTCCGGCGTCGGCTCCTCCGGCGTGCTGTTCACGCTGGATACCGAGTCCGGTTTCCGTGACGTGGTGTTCGTCACCTCCAGCTTCGGCCTGGGCGAGATGGTCGTGCAGGGCGCGGTCAACCCCGACGAGTTCTACGTCTACAAGCCCACCCTGGCTGCGGGCAAGCCGGCGATCCTGCGCCGCTCGCTGGGCAGCAAGGCCCTGCGCATGGTCTATTCGGACGTGCCCGGCGAGCGCGTCCGCACCGAGGACACCCCCGCCGAACTGCGCAATACATTCTCCATCAGCGACGAGGACGTGCAGGAACTGTCCAAGCAGGCGCTGGTGATCGAAAAGCATTACGGCCGCCCGATGGATATCGAGTGGGCCAAGGACGGCGTCAGCGGCAAGCTGTTCATCGTGCAGGCGCGCCCGGAAACAGTGAAGTCGCGCGCCAAGGCCACCCAGATCGAGCGTTACCACCTGCTTGAACGCGGCCAGGTGATTTCCGAAGGTCGCGCCATCGGCCAGAAGATCGGCAGCGGCGTAGCCCGCGTGGTGCGCAGCCTGGCCGACATGAATCGAGTGCAGCCCGGCGACGTGCTGGTCGCCGACATGACCGACCCCGAC
>JAATFS010000474.1 GCA_015655035.1 Lysobacterales bacterium
CCAGACCGGAGCGGACGCGGTGATGATCGGCCGCGCCGCGCAGGGACGACCGTGGATCTTCGGCCAGGTCGCGCACTACCTGGCGCACGGCGAACTGCTGCCGGCCCCGTCGCTGACATTCATTCGCGACACCTTGCTCGGCCACCTGCAGGCACTGCACGACTTCTACGGCGAGCCGCAGGGTGTGCGCATCGCCCGCAAACACCTGGGCTGGTACGCCAAGGACCACCCGGAAAGCACCAGCTTCCGCACGCTGGTCAACCGTGCGGAAACACCGCACGCCCAGCTCACACTGACCCGCCACTACTTCGACGCCCTCATCGCCGGAGTACCGCCTTCGCTGGCCGACCCCGCCTGAAAGCCGGCCTGCCAGCAACAGTCCAGATATAGCAACTGCGTCCGTTGCCGTTGCCGTTGCCGTTGCCGTTGCCGTTGCCGTTGCTCAAGATTTTGACCTTGGCTCTTGCTTTACGTCGCCCGCAAAGCGAGCCGAGCACCGCAGGTGGAGGCGGCCGAAGAGGTGCCCTGTTTGAGCGCAGCGAGTTGGGCACCGTCCCGGGAAAGGGAGAGGAGCGCAGGGTACCGGTGCGGCTTTATCGCACCGGCTCGCGTCGGGCCAGAGCGCTTTTGTTTACTTATTGGCAAGCACAAAATTGACTCGCGCCCGCAGGGTGCGAAAGCCCTTGATCTAGACCGAGCCCGACCGTAGTAGCCGCCACCGTCACCCCGGCAGCCCCCCGCTCACCCCAGCCCTACAACCAGCAAAAAAGCGCAGCCGAGCCCTCTCGACTGCGCCCATCCACACACCGTATCAGCGCCCCTCGCCACCCGCCGACGCCGACGCACCCGCAGCCTTGCGCTTGGCCCCGGCAAAATCGCCAGCCACGAACGTACTCACCGCTTCCGGCTTGATCCGGCGCGCAATCGCCGCATTGACCTGCTCCAGCGTCAGATTGCGGATCTTGTCCTCGAACTCCGCAGTCCACTGCATGCTGCGGTCCAGATACAGATTCATACGCAACCCGGCGCCGATGCCGCCGTCGGTGGAACGCGCGTCTTCGTAGACCGCAAGCAAACCCGACTTGGCATCGGCCAGCTCGCGTGCGGTGATCCCGTCGGTGACGAAACGCTGCAGCTCCTCACGCATGGCGGCCTCCACCTTGCCCATGTTCTCCGGCGCGGAGGTCGCCTGCATGTAGAAGGTGCCGTTGCCGTCTTCCGGATCGATGATCACACCACTGCCGACGTAGTAGCTGAGCCCTTCGCGCACACGCACCCGATCGCCGAGTCGCGACGACATCGCGCCGCTGCCGAACACGCGGCTGGCGACCAACAGCGCCGGATGATCCGGATCCTCCGGTTTGATCGCGAAGTTGCTGCGCGAGACCACTACCGCATTGGCCTTGTCCGGCGTTTCGAACGACTGGCGCACGACCTTGGACGGCTGGTAATACGGCTCGGGCGTGCGTACGAACGGATGCGACGACTTCCAGTCCGCGAACAGCGTCTTCAACTCGCGCTTCATCTGCTCGGGATCGAAATCGCCCACCACCGCGATCTCGCCATCGGCGCTGCCGTAGAAGTCGCGATGGAACGTACGCACATCGTCCAGCGTAACCGCCTTGACCGCGGCCAGTTGCTCGTCCACCGTGCGCACCGCCTTGGGATGGCCAGCCGGCCACGGATCGAAGTATTTGCGCATCGCCTCGTCGGCGATCTGGCCCGGCTCGCGCCGGCTCGACTCCAACCCGGAAATCGACTGCGTGCGCAGTTGCTCGAACTCCTCCTTGGGGAAGGACGGATTGCGCAGCACGTCGGCAGCAAGTTGCAGAGCGGGAATCAGGTTCTCGCGCTTGGCTCGCACCGAGATCACCGCCACCCGCGAACCGGCGGTAACGGACACCCGCGCCTTCAGGTCATCGAAGCGCTTGGCGATCTGCTCGCGGCTCATCGTGGTGGTGCCGCGCATCAACAGGTTGCCGGCGAAACTGGCGGCATCGATATAACGCGCCGTCGATTCGTCGTCGCCGAAATGGAACATCATGATCGCCGCCGCCATGTCGCCGCGCGACTGCTTGGGCAGCAGCGCGACCTTGAGCTTTTCACCCAGCACCACCGTCTCGGTGCGCGCCTGGATGTTCTGCGGCGAGCTGTCGAACACCTCACCGGCGGCGACCGCCGGCCGACCGGTGTAGCCCTCCAGCAACGTGGCGATGCTGGGCGCGGCGCCAACCTCCACCCGCACCGGCTGCTTGGTGGGGATGAACCGCGACAAGGTCCGGTTGCTCGACACCAGATAGGTGCGGGCCACGCGGTTGACGTCGTCCACCGTTACCTTTTCCACGGCATCGCGTTGCAGGAACCACAGCCGCCAGTCGCCGGCGGCGAGCGATTCGGACAGGCCGTTGGCAACGCCGATGACGTTGCCATCGTTGGCGCGTTCGTAGCGGTTGGCGATGCGCTGCTTTGCCGAGGCAACCTCCTCGGCATCGACCGGCCGGCCGCTCAGCCCTTCCACCTGCTCCAGCAACGCCTTTTCCAGCTTGGCCGGGTCCACACCGGGCGGAGAGGTGGCATAGAACGTGGCCAGGCCAGGATCCAGGTAGCTATCGATACCGCTGTCGCTGTTGGCGGCCAGCTTGCCGACCACCAGCGCCTTGTGCAGACGCCCGCCGGGAACGTTGCCCATGACGCTGTCGAGCACCTTCAGCGCCGCCGCGTCCGGGTGCGTGGCCGCGGGCGTGTGGTAGGCCAGCGCGACCATGTTCAGATCGCCGACGCGGCGGATGGTGACCTCGCGTTCGCCGTCCTGCGCCGGTTCGACGGTGTAGGCCGGCGGCAGCGCGCGCGTGGGACGCGGCAACTTGCCGAACGTCCGTTGCACCACGCCGAGCACGCGCTTCGGATCGAAGCGACCGGCGACGATCACGGTGGCGTTGTCGGGCTGGTACCAGTTGCGATAGAACGCCTGCAGCCGCTCGATCGGCACGTTTTCCACGTCGGCGCGGTTGCCGATCACGCTCTTGCCGTAGGCGTGCCACAGGTAGGCCTGCGATGCCAGGCGCTGGGTGAGGATCCGCGTGGGCTTGTTCTCGCCGATCTCCAGTTCGTTGCGGACCACGGTCATCTCGCTGTCCAGTTCGCTCTTGGCGACGTTGGCGTTGACCATGCGGTCGGCTTCCACGGTCAGCAGCCAGTCCAGCGTCTGCTCGTTGGCCGGGAACCAGCCGTAGTAATTGGTACGGTCCTGCCCGGTACTGCCGTTGTAGGTGATGCCGCGGCGCTTGAACTCGACGGCGATGTTCTTGACCGTCGGCGTGCCCTTGAACAGCAGGTGCTCGAGCAAGTGGGCCATGCCGCTTTCGCCGTAGTTCTCGCGTGCGG
>JAATFS010000487.1 GCA_015655035.1 Lysobacterales bacterium
CATGGCGATACCCGCCACCGGCGCCTTGACCGGCACGCCCGCGTCCATCAGCGCCAGCGACGAGCCGCACACCGAGGCCATCGACGAAGAACCGTTGGATTCGGTGATTTCCGACACCACGCGAATGGTGTACGGGAATTCTTCCAGTGACGGCATCACTGCCAGCACACCACGCTTGGCCAGACGGCCGTGGCCGATCTCGCGACGCTTCGGCGCGCCGAAACGGCCGCACTCGCCGACCGAATACGGAGGGAAGTTGTAATGGAACAGGAAGTTTTCCTTGTACTCACCGGCAACCGCGTCGATCACCTGGCCATCGCGGGCGGTGCCCAGCGTGGTGACCACGATCGCCTGGGTCTCGCCCCGGGTGAACAGCGCCGAGCCGTGGGTACGCGGCAGCACGCCGGCTTTGGCACTGATCGGGCGCACGGTGTCCAGGGCGCGGCCGTCGATACGGATCTTGGTATCGAGCACCGCATCGCGCAGGGTGCGGTATTCCAGCTCGCCGAATTCCTTCGACAGCTCGGCGCTGTTCCAGCCGTCGGCGGCGACACGGCCAGCCAGCGTCTCGAACACGTCCTTCTTGATCGCGGAAATCGCGTCACGACGCTGCAGCTTGTCGCGCACCTGGAAGGCCTCGTCCAGCTTGGTGCCGACAGCTTCCTTCAACGCCGAGATCAGCGCTTCGTTCTTGGCCGGGGCCACCCAGTCGCTCGGCTTGGTGCCGGCTTCGACGGTCAGCTCGTTGATGACGTTGATGACCTTCTGCATCTCGCGATGACCAAAGGTGACCGCGCCCAGCATCACTTCTTCGGACAGCAGCGCGGCTTCCGATTCCACCATCAGCACGGCGTTGGCGGTACCGGCCACCACCAGCTCCAACTGCGAATCCTTCAGCTCGGTCACGGTCGGGTTGAGGATGTACTCACCGTTCTTGTAGCCGACCTTGGCAGCGCCGATCGGGCCCTTGAACGGGGTACCGGCCAGCGACAGTGCGGCCGATGCACCGATCAGCGCGGCGATGTCGCCGTCGATGTCCGGGTTCAGCGACATCACCGTGGCGATGATCTGCACTTCGTTCTTGTAGTCCTCCGGGAACAGCGGACGGATCGGACGATCGATCAGGCGCGAGATCAGCGTCTCCTTTTCGGTCGCACGGCCCTCGCGCTTGAAGAAACCGCCCGGGATACGGCCGCCGGCATAGAACTTTTCCTGGTAATCAACCGTCAGCGGAAAGAAGTCCTGGCCTTCACGCGCGCTCTTGGCGGCGACGGCGGTGACCAGCAGTACGGTATCGTCCACCTTCACGATGACCGAGCCGCTAGCCTGGCGGGCGACCTCGCCCGTCTCCAGGGTGACGGTGTGTTTGCCGTACTGGAAGGTTTTGGTGATTTTTGCCACGGGGGTTTTTCCTTGGATGATGCTTTCTTCAGATGGACCGTCGTCGACCCTTGCCGAGAACGGGCGGCCGGGAGGCTCCGGCCCTTGAAAATTTACGAACAACCAAAACGAAGCCGCGGCGCATCGCTGCGCCGCGGCGGTAGTTCAGGAGATCAGCGGCGCAGGCCGAGTTTCTCGATCAGCGACTTGTAACGCTCGCCATCCTTCTTCTTCAGGTAGTCGAGCAGGCTGCGGCGGCGGTTGACCATCTGCAGCAGGCCACGACGGCTGTGGTGATCCTTCTTGTGGGTCTTGAAGTGGCCGGTCAGCAGCTCGATGCGGGCGGTCAGCAGGGCTACCTGTACTTCCGGAGAACCGGTGTCCTGGGCGCTGCGCTTGTTGTCTTCAATGACTTTCTGGGTGTCGATCGACATGATTTTTTCTCTATAGATGCGGGGTCGGCAGAAACGCGCAGAGCGCACCGCCAGACTCGCCGGTTACTAGGATGGAGCGCACTAGGCGCGAGGTGCCCGAAAAGGCCGCAGAATTGTAACGCCCGTGACCCTCGGGAACAAGTTAAACCGGGCCTCACGCCCCGCCGTCGTGTTCCGGCACGAACAGGCGCCGAGGCGCCAGCAGCCCGCTGGCGTCCACGAAGCCCAGCCCGGAAGGCAGGCCATCGGCGCCGAATACTGCTACCTGCCCCTCGGGATAGGCCGGGTCACGCTGGCGTTGCCCCATCCGGAAGCGGCGCGCCGGCTCCTCGGCCAGGTCGATCCGGGGGAAATCGGACAATCCCGCCGCCAGAGGCAGCAGCAACGCATCCGTTTCGGTCCCG
>JAATFS010000274.1 GCA_015655035.1 Lysobacterales bacterium
AACCTGGTCGACGCCGACGTCGCGGTGATCACCACCGTGGATATCGATCACGCCGATTGGCTCGGCGATGATCGCGAAAGCATCGGCGAGGAGAAGGCCGGCATCATCCGTGGCTGGAAACCGGTGGTGCTGGGTGAAATCGACCCGCCTTCCAGCGTGCTGCGGCGAGCCTACCAACAGGGCGCCAATGCGATTCGTGCCGGCAGCGATTTCTTTCATGAAACGATCGATGCCGGGCACTGGCGCTGGCGCGATGTCGGCTTCCGGATCGAGCTGCCGCTGCCGGCGCTGTGGGCGCCGGTCCAGCTGGCCAATGCCGCCGCTGCGATCGCCGCGTTGCGCGCGTTGCCGGAGCCGGTGCCACCCGAGGCCTGGGCCGAGGGTGTCGCCAGCGCGGTGGTGGCCGGGCGGTTGCAGTCTTTCCAGCGAAACGGGGTCGAGGTGCTGGTCGATGTCGGGCACAACCCGCAGGCCGCGCGGGCGCTGGCGGCAGCATTGCGGGCACGGCCGGGTGCGGGCGTAACGCATGCGGTGTACGCGGCGCTGGCCGACAAGGATGCCGGCGCCGTGGTCGAGGCGCTGGCGGACGAAGTCGGCGATTGGCATCTGGCCGGGCTGGGCGGTGCGCGCGGGCAATCGGCGCAGCAGCTCCGGCAGCGCCTGCAGCACAGCGTGGCGGCAACCGCAGCGGGGTCCGATAGCGTGACCGAGGCGGTGCGGCAGGTACTGGGTGCGGCCCAGTCCGGTGATCGGGTGCTGGTGTTCGGCTCTTTCCTTACCGTGGCCGAAGCGCTGCTGGTGCTTCGTTCAGCCGGCTGAGGGCGGCGACGAGGCGCTCGCCTTATAATCGCCTCGGCATTCCGCCCCGCTGCCCGTAAGTCTCTCCCGTGGATACTGCTTTGAAACAGCGATTGATCGGCGCCATCGTTCTGGTGGCGCTTGCCGTGATCTTCCTGCCGATGCTGGTCAAGGGCCCCGCGCCCCACAGTGGCGTCAGCGACGTGCCCATTACCGCGCCGGCGGCGCCGGCCGACGGGCAGTTCGAAACCCGCGAGTTGCCACTGGTCACGCCGGGCGATGCTCCGGCCGGTGGGGTCGTGGGCATGGCCGGCGGCAAGCAGGCCGCACCGGTGGCGGTGGAGGACAATCCGGATGCCGCTGAGCTGGCCGCTCCTGCGGGCCAGGCATTGCCGCCAGCGGTGGCGGCCGGCAATTACGCAGTCAACTTCGGAGCTTATGCGAGCGTGGCCGATGCCAGTGCGGTGATCGCGCGGCTGAAGCAGGCACAACTGCCCGGCTTCAGCGAAAAGACCCAGATCAATGGGCGCGCGGCTTGGCGCGTGCGGATCGGACCGTATGCCGATCGGGCCCAGGCCGAATCCGTGCGCCTGCAGGCGGTGAAGGTGCGCAGCGACGTGAACGCCCAGGTGGTCACGCTGGACGCCAAGCCCGACTCTCCCTCGGTGGCCGCGCCGGTAGCCGAGCGCAAGCCGGTCAAGACCGAGGCATTGCCGCCGCCAGCCAAGCCGGTCGCCGCCGCGCCCAAGCCGACCGAAGCGCCCAAGCCCACGGCGGCCGTGCCCAAGGCGGAAGCGCCGAAACCGGCACCCAAGCCCGCGCCGCCGGCTACGCCGTCGGTGCCGGCGGCCGGCAACGTCGGCTTTGCCGTGCAGTTGGGTGCATTCGGCCGTGCCGAGGACGCCAACGCGTTGCGCGAGAAGGCGCGCGCAGCCGGCTTCAGCGCCTTCGTGGAGCAGGTGCGTACCGATGGCGGTACTTTGAACCGTGTGCGCGTCGGGCCGGTCGCCAACCGTGCCGAAGCAGAGCAGTTGAAGGCTCAGGTGGCGAACAAGATCGGGGTCGCGGGCATGGTGCGGCCGCATCCTTGAGCCGGCTTTGTTCGTTGTTCAAGGCGGAGCGAAGATGAAAGCGGCCATGTCGCCGATGCCTGTATTGCGGGTTCAGGAGCCTGACGCATGATCGATATCGTGCTGGGCGGCATCCTGCTGGTATCTGCGCTGCTGGGCCTGTTCCGCGGTTTCATCGGTATCGTGGTTGGCACGCTGTCCTGGCTGCTGGCCGGGTGGGCGACCTTCCGGTTCGGCGATGATGCCGCGCTATGGCTGTCCACGGGGCAGCCACCTTCCACTAGCCAGTACGTCGCAGGCTATGCGCTGGTGTTCATCGGCGTGCTGGTGGCCGTGGCGGTCCTCGGCATGCTGATCCGGGCCGGCGTGAACGCGGTGAGCCTGGGCGGGATGGATCGCTTGCTGGGGTTCGCTCTCGGCTTGGTGCGTGGCGCGTTTCTGGCCTGTGTCGCGGTGGTGTTGATGAGTTTCACGCCACTCGCTGCCGAGCCGGCCTGGCGGCAGTCGGTTCTGCTGCCGCTCCTGCAGCCCGGGGTGGCCTGGATGCAGGCGCAACTGCCGGATTGGCGCGCCGGTGCGACGAAGTCGGACACGTTGGCCGACCGGGATTTGGGCAAGCCGCCCATCACAGGCGATAATGCGGGCCTTGGCGAGGCGATCTCCGGTTCCGTGAAGGACACGGTGGCGCGTGCGCTGCAGCGGCGGTTCGGCGCGGCGGCAGGCGATGGGCAAGAATCCGGGCATACACTGCCGGCCAATATCGATCCGG
>JAATFS010000298.1 GCA_015655035.1 Lysobacterales bacterium
CGATGCCTTGAACAGCAGGCTCAGCACCATCGCGTTGACCGCCACCGACTTGCCCGAACCGGTGGTGCCGGCGACCAGCAGGTGCGGCATGCGCGCCAGATCGGCCACGGTCGGGCGGCCGGCGATGTCCTTGCCCAGTGCCAGCGTCAGGTGGCTGGGCGACTTGTCGTATTCCTTCGAACGCAGCAGCTCGGACAGGAAGATCATCTCGCGGCCGACGTTGGGGATCTCCAGGCCGATCACCGACTTGCCCGGGATCACGTCGACCACGCGCACCGACTTCACCGACAGCCCACGGGCGATGTCCTTGTCCAGCGAACTGATCTGGCTGACCTTGACGCCGGGTGCCGGTTCGATCTCGAAGCGGGTGATCACCGGGCCCGGATAGGCCCCGACTACCTGTGCCTCGATCCGGAAATCCTTGAGCTTGAATTCGATCTGCCGCGACAGCGTTTCCAGGGTCTCTTCGGAGTAGCCCTTGGCCTGCGGCTTGGGATCGTCCAGCAGCGCCAATGGCGGCAGGTCCGAGCCGTCGCTGCTGACACCCTGGAACATCGGAATCTGGTTGTCGCGCTTGGCGCGCTCGCTCTTCTCCACCACCGGTGCCGGCGGCGGCTCGATCTTGATCGGCTCGCGCTTGGCGCGCTGCACCGCATCGACCTTGCGTACTTCCTCGCGCTCCTCGCGCATGACCCGGGTCTGCTGCCACTCACTGGCCTGCTGGGTCTTGCGTTGCAGCAGCGGGGGCAACGCCAGTACCCAGGTGCCGATGCGTTCCATCACCACGATCCAGGAGAGTCCCGTGGCCAGCGTGATCGACACCAGCAGCAGCACCACCACGAACAGATTGGCACCGAGTGCGCCAAAGCCGGCGCCGAGCGAATTGCCGACCAGCCGGCCCAGGATGCCGCCTGCATGGGCGACATCGCCCTGGAACAGGCGCAGGTGCAGGAAACCGGTGGAAGCGATCAAGAAGCCGACCATGCCCACCAGCCGCAGCGACGGACCCAGGTCGGCTTCGGCCTGCCCGTCCTTCTCCATGCCGAACAGCGCGATCCAGGCGACCGCGCCCAGCACCAGCGGCAACAGGAAGGCCACGTAGCCGAACAATTGCAACAACACGTCGGCCAGCCAGGCCCCTACCCGGCCTCCCATGTTATGGACCGGCGCGACCACGCTGCCGGTCTGCGACCAGCCAGGATCGGCGGCCGAATAGGTAAACAGGCTGGCAAGTAGATACAGCAGCAGCGGCGCCACCGCGATCAGCGCCAGGTCGCGCCACAGCTTCTGCCGACGCGGGTTGTCCGCGACCGACGACTTACGGGCGGACGATTTCTCTTCTGCGGGTTTAGCGCGCTCCGGAACCTGTTTTGCCACCTGTAGCCAGACCTTAGGAAAATACTGTTAGTGGTTGATAATAAACGAGTCTAGCGCTCGTTTCAGCTGTCAGGCCGAAATCCGGTGGGGAACCAGCAGGGAAACCCGGCCATTCGTCGGGCGTGCCGCGCGAAGTGTCCGCGGCGGCGCGCGTGGTTTACGCAGTTCCATGGGCCTGGCTTGATTCACCGGGTCGGGATCGCCACTCTATGACGCTTCGGGACGCTGCGCAGCGCGCGGCCGACCCTCCATTTTCTTCTCGCCGCGAGTATACATGAGCCTCTCCCCTTCCCTTTCCCCCAAGCATTCGCGCCTGCTGATCCTCGGTTCCGGTCCCGCCGGTTGGACGGCTGCGGTGTACGCGGCGCGCGCCAATCTCAAGCCGTTGCTGATCACCGGCCTGGAACAGGGCGGGCAGCTGATGACCACGACCGAGGTCGACAACTGGCCAGGTGATGTCGAAGGCCTGCAAGGGCCGGACCTGATGGCGCGCATGCAGGCACATGCAGAACGCTTCGATACCGAGGTGGTGTTCGACCATATCCACACCGCCGACCTGTCGCAGCGCCCGTTCAAGCTGACGGGCGACAGCGCCGAGTACACCTGCGATGCGCTGGTCATCGCCACTGGCGCGACCGCCAAGTACCTCGGCCTGGAGTCGGAGCAGGCGTTCAAGGGGCGCGGCGTTTCGGCGTGCGCCACCTGCGACGGCTTCTTCTACCGCGACCAGGATGTGGTGGTCGTGGGGGGCGGCAACACTGCCGTGGAAGAGGCGCTGTACCTGTCCAATATCGCCCGCAAGGTCTATCTGGTGCACCGCCGCGACACCTTGCGTGCGGAAAAGATCATGCAGGACAAAGTGTTCGCCAAGGTTGCCGAGGGCAAGATCGAGACCGTGTGGCACCACGCGATTGACGAGGTGCTGGGCAACGATGCCGGCGTGACGGGGGTGCGGGTCAAGTCGGTGCTGGATGGCAGCACCCGCGACATCGCGGCGCACGGCTTCTTCGTGGCGATCGGCCACCACCCCAATACGCAGTTGTTCGATGGCCAGCTGGCGATGAATAACGGCTACCTGGAAATCCGCTCAGGCCTGGGTGGCAATGCCACGCAGACCTCGGTGGAAGGCGTATTCGCGGCCGGCGACGTCGCCGACCAGCATTATCGCCAGGCGATCACCTCGGCCGGCTTTGGCTGCATGGCGGCACTGGATGCCGAGCGCTACCTCGACAAAAGCGCTTGAGCGGGCGCGGGTGCTCCGGCCGGATGCGCCCGTTTCGTCGCGGGGCGTGGCTGAGATGAGCCTCGTGCTACGTGAGTGCCGGCAATTGGGCGAGGTGCCGGCAGAAGCCTGGGATGCGCTGCACGACGGTGCCAACCCGTTCGTGCGGTACGCCTTCCTGTCCGGCCTGGAGCAGCATGGCTGCCTGCGGCCGGACTGGGGCTGGAGTCCGCTGCATCTGACCTTGTGGGACGGCGATGAGCTGGTCGGTGCCGCGCCTGGCTACCTCAAGTCCAATTCGCACGGCGAGTTCGTGTTCGACCATGCCTGGGCGCGCGCCTATGTGCGTTATGGCCAGGACTACTACCCGAAGTGGCTGTGTGCGGTGCCCTACTCTCCTGTCACCGGGCCCCGCCTGCTGGCGAAGACCGCGTCGGCCCGACAGGCCTTGCTCGAAGCGATGCCGGCGCTGGTCGAGCGCAGGCAGTTGTCATCGGCGCACGTGAACTTCCATCGCGCCGATGAAGACGTGGGCTTCGACGAGGCATGGCTGGCACGCTCCGACTTGCAGTACCACTGGCGCAATGATGCGGGCTGGGTCGATTTCGACGCCTTCCTGGCAGCGATGGACCACAAGCACCGCAAGAATATCCGCCAGGAGCGCAGCAAGGTGCTGCGCGCCGGTGTGCGCGTGCGGGCGCTCGATGGGCATACGGCCAGCGCCAGCGACCTGGACACGATGTTCGGGTTCTACCTCAAGACCTTTCATGAGTACGGCAACTCACCAGCGCTGACGCCGGAGTTCCTGCACCATCTGGCCCGTGAAATGCCCCGGCAACTGGTGCTATTCCTGGCTGAGCGCGAGGGTGAGCCGATTGCCGGTGCATTGTGCCTGCGGGGAGCGGATACGCTCTATGGACGCTACTGGGGCGGCGCGAACCTGCCCGGCCTGCATTTCGAGACCTGTTATTACCAAGGCATCGAATACTGCCTGCGCGAAGGATTGCACTACTTCGAGCCAGGCGCCCAGGGCGAACACAAGATCGCGCGCGGGTTCCTGCCCACGCCGGTGCGCAGCCGCCACTGGATCGCCGATCCCGGCTTTCGCACGGCGTTGGCGGACTGGTGCGCGGAGGAGCAACGGGCGCTGCAGCAACACGCTGACGCGCTGGTGCTGCACGGGCCATTCCGGCAGGAGTGAGGGTCTGCGGCGCGCGGCGGTGTGGCGCATCTCTACAATGTCGCCATGTTGCGTCACCGCCCCTATCTGTTGCCGACCGCGCCGGATGCGCCGTTCCCTCCTGCCGAGCATGCGCTGCGCGAACCGGACGGCCTGCTGGCCATCGGTGGGGATCTGAGTCCTGCGCGGCTGCTCAATGCCTATGCGGGCGGCATCTTTCCGTGGTTTTCCGAAGGTCAGCCGATCCTGTGGTGGTCGCCGGATCCGCGCACC
>JAATFS010000464.1 GCA_015655035.1 Lysobacterales bacterium
AACACAGTCGGGCGCCGCTGGCGCAGGCCTTTCGCGCCGGGCAGGGGCCGGCATTCGTGGTGGTGGCCAATCACTTCAAGTCCAAAGGCTGCACCCAGGCCAGTGGCGACGACGCCGACCGAGGCGATGGCCAGGGCTGTTGGAACGCCACCCGCACCGAATCAGCGCGCCAGCTGCACCAGTGGCTGCAGACCGATCCGGCCGGCACCGGCAGCGACTTGGCCGTGCTGCTGGGCGACTTCAATGCCTATGCGATGGAAGCGCCGTTGCGGGAACTGCATGCCGAGGGCTGGCGGGATGCGTTTACGGTAGCCGGCGTCGAGCGGCCTTACAGCTTCGTCTACGACGGGCAGAGCGGACGACTCGACCACGCCCTGCTGAGTCCGGCGATGGCCCGGCACCTGCGCGGTGCGGCCGAGTGGCACATCAATGCCGACGAGCAGGACGAGCAGGGCTATCGCCAACGCAATCTGCCCGGTCCCTGGCGCAGCGCAGACCACGATCCACTGCTGCTCGGGTTTTCGTTCTGAGACCCCGCCATCGCGTGCCCGACCGTGCCGTTGCAGGCCGGTGTGCCGTGGCGATGGATTGGTCAGTGAATTTCGCAGGCATCGCCAGCCGCTTCTGCATGCAGATGCCGGCGCTTGAGGGCGTTCCACAGGTGCACGCAGACCAGCATCAGGCTGCCGGCGACGGTGATCGGGGCTTCGACGGTCTCCGATGGCCAGCCCAGCGCGCCGGCCAGCAGGCAGGCCAGGCTGGCCACGGCCAGCAGCCACATTGCGCGTGGCAGCGGACGGTGGCGGTGGGCACGCCAGAGTGCATAGCCGGTCAGCGGTGCGGCGATCGCCACGAACACGCCGTGGACCCATTCGGCCTGGGCCCAGCTGCCGAACAGGGGTAACAACGAGGCCAGCAGCGGCAGCGCTAGGCAGTGGATCAGGCACAGGCCGGACAGGGCCATGGCCGAGGCGTCGAACACGGCGGCGGGAGCGGTTTTCATGGACGACTCCAGGTCAATTTGTTACATCATAACAAAATGATCCCGGGCAGGGTGCCCGTCCAGCGACTACGGCTGGCGCGTGCCCCAGGCGATCAAGCCGATCGCCAGCACCGCCATGACCAGGCCGACGCGATTGAGGCGGCTGGTGCGTTCGCCGAACACCTGCATGCCCACCAGTGCGCCGAGCGCGACCACGCCGATGTTCATGCTCGCAAACACCACCGCCGGGCTGTGCGGCAACGCCTGGTGTGCGCGCACGTAGAACAGGATGTTGCCGAAGTTGAGCGTGCCCAGCAGCAGCCCGGCGAGCAGGTTGCGCGCGGCGAACCGGCTGTGGCCGCCGAGATGGCGCGCGACCTGCCACAGCAGCATCAGCGCGAAGGCGAGGGCGAAGCACAGCGTCAGCGAGGTCAGCGACGGCGTACCCGATTGCGCGACGCGCTTGAGCAGGATGTCGATCAGCGCAAAGCCGCCCCACACCGCGAGCAGCCACGGCCATCCGCGCGGGCGGCGGCGGCCGGAGGCGTGGCCTTCGCTCGGGCGCGTGACGATGCCGGCGACTGCCAGCAGGCCTATGCACAGGCCGGCAATCTTCCAGCCATTGGCCGATTCGCCGAATAGCGTGAACGCCGCCGCCAGCGACAACAGCAATGACAGCCGCTGAGCGACGTCGCTGCGCACGATGCCGGCTTCGCGCACCGAGCGCGCCAACACCAGGAAGATCGATGGCAGCGCCACCGCCAGCGTCAACAACGCGAACCACGGCGTGCCGGGCGAACGCAGCGCCGCGAACGAGGGCTGCAACAGCAGCAGCGACAACCCACAGGCGGCGGCGTAGTTCCAGGTCACCGCCTGGCCGACATCCAGGCGATAGCGTGGCGCGAGCTTGAGCAACACGGACACCAGGACACTGCAGACAACGCTGAGGACGAGGAAATGCATGGGTCACGCAACCAGGGGAGCGGTCCGCAATGATGCCGACCGACGGGGCGGCTATTATGGCGGTATGTCCAATCCCCCATTCCCCACCGAATCCGGTGTGTTGACCCTGTCAGGCCCGGTCGGTGCGCTGGAAGTCGCAGTCGATCTGCCCGAGGCCGACGTCGTTGCCCAGCCAATCGTGGCGATCGTCTGCCATCCGCTGTCCACCGAAGGCGGTACCATGCACAACAAGGTGGTGACGATGACCGCGCGCGCGTTGCGCGAGCTCGGCATCACCGTGGTGCGCTTCAATTTCCGCAGCGTCGGCGGCTCGGCCGGCAGTTTCGATCATGGCGACGGCGAGCAGGACGACCTGCGTGCGGTGGCCGCATGGGTATGCGAGCAGCGGCCTGGCGAAGCGCTGTGGCTGGCGGGATTCAGCTTTGGCGCCTATGTGTCGCTGCGCGCAGCGCAGGCATTGCAGCCGCAGGCGATGCTGTCGATCGCACCGCCAGCCGGGCGCTGGGATTTCAGCGGCGTGCAGCCGCCCGGGCAATGGTTGTTGATCCAGGGCGAAGCCGACGAGATCGTCGATCCGCAAGCGGTGTTCGACTGGGTCGACACGCTCGAGCAGAAACCCGAGCTGGTACGCATGCCCGATACCAGCCATTTCTTCCATCGCAAGCTGATCGACCTGCGCGGTGCGATCCAGCATGGCGTACGGCGCTGGCTACCGGAGGCCGGCTGAGTGCGGACGCCGGAAGCATCTTGTTGCGCGCGGCGGGCTGGTCGCCGCGCTGGACGAAATTTTCTTAACGCCACTGCCGCCGCCATCGACGGCGGTGCTGGCGATATCCCGGTGCGCGAGCGGTCGCGCCCGGTACGAGGAACCTAACCATGAGTGAAATGACCCCCTCCCAGCGTTATGCCGCCGGCGTGGCGCGTGGCGACTGGCGCGATGATCCGGCGCAGCATGCGGCATTGGCTGAGCTGGACCGCATCCACGTGGCGATCGCCGACGGCGCGCAGGAGGGCTGGCTCGAGCGGCTGTCGTCGTTCTGGAAGAAGCCCGAGCCGGTACGCGGGCTGTATTTCTGGGGCGGTGTCGGCCGCGGCAAGACCTTCCTGGTCGATCTGTTCTACGACGGACTGCCGATCGAGCAGAAATCCCGCACGCACTTCCATCGGTTCATGCGTGGCGTGCACGAACGCCTGCGCGAGCACGCCGGGCAGAGCGACCCATTGGCCAAGATCGCGCAGGAGTGGCGCGGCAATCTGCGCGTGCTGGTGCTCGATGAATTTTTCGTCACCGACATCGGCGATGCGATGCTGCTGGCGCGCTTGCTGGAGCGCTTGTTCGCCGAAGGTGTGATCCTGGTGACGACGTCCAACACCGCACCGGAGAACCTGTACGCGAACGGCTTGCAGCGCGAAAGTTTCCTGCCGGCGATCGCATTGTTGCAGAAGCATTGCGTGGAGCTGTACGCGGAAGGTACCGAGGACTACCGCATGCGCGCGCTGACGCGCTCGCCGGTCTATCGCGCGCCGCTGGAAGAGCAGTCGGAGGCATGGCTGGGTCAGCGCTGGAACGAGCTCAGTGGCAACCAGGCCGCTCACGGCGACAACATCGAGATCGAAGGCCGCAAGATCGCCATGCGCGGGCATGGCAAGGGTATCGCCTGGTTCGATTTCCCGGCCCTGTGCGAAGGGCCGCGCGGGCCGGGCGACTACATCGAGATCGCGCGCGAGTTCAACACCGTGCTGGTGGGCGGCATCCCGCATTTCGACCGCATGAACGAAGATGCGGCACGTCGCTTCGTCAACTTGATCGACGAACTCTACGATCGCCACGTCAACCTGGTCTGCACCGCGAACGATGCGCCGCCGTTGCTCTACACCGGCACCCGCCTGGCCGGCGCGTTCGAGCGCACCGCCTCGCGCCTGATCGAGATGCAAAGCGGCGAGTACCTGGCCACGCCGCACCGCGCCTGAACAATGGCGGGGGGTGCGGCCGCCGTATGTGCAGGAGTGGTCGGTATCGCTTGCTATTTAATAGTGCGCTATTTATTATGGTTTGCATGAAGTCCACCTCCGCCCCCGCCGACGCGTTGCTCAAGCTCGACAACCAGCTGTGCTTTGCCCTGTACTCGGCCAACCTGGCCATGCACAAGTTGTATC